>JANOOS010000483.1:0-5627 GCA_031421455.1 Nitrospira sp. | reverse complement strand
ACAGATACGATCAACTCCCTCGACCGGCCAACGACATGGTACGCATGCCGAGCAGGTTCTTGATTTCTGAGACAATAATTTCCGGTGGCATCGTCATGCCTCCACAGACACGCGGGCCTGCGTTCACACGGTCACTGTTCGGGATGGTAGCCTTAATTTCCTTTGCCAACCACCCGGTCACATTGAACTCCGGGACGATGATGTGCTTGGCGTTTTTTGTGGCTTCGCGGATTTCCTCGCCTGGCCATGGCCGCAAGGACTTGATCTTTACCAGGCCGCACCGGATGCCTTCGTCATCGAGGAGCCGGATGGCCTCACGACCCTGCGAGACCGCTGTACCGGAGGCAACGATGAGGACATCGGCATCGGTATTTTCCGTCTCGATCAACCCGTTTATCCACTTGATTGTGTGCTTGCGGGACCGCTCCACTGCTGCCCAGACTTCTTGCTGCCAGGAGGCGTGGGTGGCATAGCTAATGTAGTTGCTCTTCATGACAAACGGATCGCGCATCATCCGAACCGGCGGACATTCCATGTCCATGCAGGGTACGGGGGAGCGGTATGGGTCATAGGGAGGAAGACACATATCGGCCGGGGTAAGATTGACCACGTCCTTGGTGTGAGTCACGAAGAATCCGTCGCAACACAGTGCCAAGGGAAGATGCACGTCAGGCTCTTCCGACACCATGTAGCCTTTGAGGATCCAATCGAAGAAGTCCTGTGCGGTTTCCGCATGCCAGACGAGCATGCCGGTATTCAGAAGATAGGCAATCTCGAGTGTGTCAGGCTGAATCGACAGCGGTGAGTTGATGCCACGGCAGGTAACGATCATCTGAATCGGCAACCTTGCGCCGGACCACATCGGGAAGTTCTCCATCGCGCGCATCGTGCCTGGTCCCGCGGTCGTCGTAAACACGCGAGCCCCGCCGAAGGCTGCTCCTGCACATTGCGACATGACGGCGAATTCGCTCTCGCCACGGAAATAGTCGCCGATATAACCCTCGGCAAAGAGCTCGCCGATCAAGGCGGCTGCTTCGCTCTGCGGTGTAATCGGGTACGCGATCATCACGTCACAGCTGGCCCGCCGGAGTGCTTCCTTGATGACCTCGCTGCCCGTATAGAACGACGGCGTGCGCGGCGCTTCGTTCATCATCTTCCAGGTGTCGGTAAAGGTCTGACCTTTTTTATTTTTAGTGCCAATGACTGAGTGTGTGTCTGCCATGGTTCAGTCTCCTTTCACTGTCTTAGAACGTCATGTTGCGTCGATTATTAGCTTCAGGCTCCGTTTTTGGCTGACGTTAGCCGTGGGGTAACCGTCCCTTTTAATCTTTTCACGGTATCGGCTAGTTTCATAATCTTTTCAACCGATGCGTCGCGGAAGGACAGCATCGCATCTTCATGACCGGCTTGAGCACACATGGCAATGGTGTAACAGGACGTACCGCCTCGAATGATTTTGAGCGACAAATTGGCTTGATGGCAGTGGACCCCGATGAACATGCAACAATCGATTTTATTGTGCCAGATGGTCAGATTCGGGTGGTTGGGGTTGATCTCGACTTCAGGATTGATCTTCGGGTATTTGGGGCGATAGTCCGGCATCGGGATCAGCATGGGCGTTTGCCCCGGCTGCACGCATTCTTTAAGCGTGTTGTATAGGTGGCGGATGGCCGTGGCCTTTTTGGCCGCTTTCTCGTTCCAGGCCCACAGGACTAAAGGGCCAGGAAAGAGGGTCGGTACCTTGGCCATGAGGAATTGTCTTGCCGCTTCCTCGTACGCCTTTTCCTCTGGAACGATGACACCGTTGATATGAGCTTCCCCAGGATTCGGTAAGCAAATACCCATGCTCGCTGCCGATGGAGGAAGAAAATGTTCCGGGCCTGGTAAGACACGATACTGAGTCATTGCAGTTCACTTTCCGAAAGGGGTAAATAACGAGAAACCAAGGTTTTCCGATGATTCTTAGCGTCCAGTACTCTAAGCTTTTTCCGTGCCCCCTGCAACCTCGCAGAAGCCCCACGACTGAGAAATTTCGGGCTACCGAACCAGGAAGGCTTAGGCCTTTTGTCCTGAAGTGAGGGCATTGCCCACAGGCAGCGCTTGGGCCACCTAGCTCGCATTTAAGCCGGTTGCATTATAGGGACCACTTATTCGGTCTGTCAAACCAATCGGTAGGTGTCCGATAGCTATCGGCTCGTTTGCTCGCGCATAAGATGCAAGCATAAAGCGCGATATATTGCGCGGTGTTACGGTAGTTGCTTGCAGGCTGGGATGGATCCGAGGGCACAGGCTCGTTCAAGATCCTCTTTGGCAAGCTCCCCTTGTAGCTGTTTCCGATACAGTTTTGCTCTGGCCGTCAGGGCTGCAACATTAGTAGGATCCACCTGAATAACCGTTGACAGATCCGCAAGCGCCTGTTCGGGCTGATTCAGCTTAAGGTAAACCTTGCTCCTCAGTGCATAGGCCTCTTTGTGATAGGGAATCCAGCTTTCATGCGTTGGAGTATTGAGGAGCTTCTGCAGAGTGGCTAATGCGGGATGCCATTGTTTGGAGTCTGTCTGATGCCGGGCTTTCGTCGTGGAGAGACTGATCAGGCGCAGGCGGGCGATATCGGCGAATGGGTCGAGCTCAAGAACCTGTTCGTAGGCGGCGGCAGCCTCGTCTGACTGTTTGAGCCAGGTGAGGACATCCCCTCTTCCAATCCATGCCCATACGTTTTTGGCGTCGAGTGCGATGGCGCGCTCGAAGTCTGTCTTGGCTTTATTCAGATAGTCCCTGTATTCCGATGATTGCGCCTGTTGGGAGAAGGCAAGGGAGACCAGCTGGAGATAGGTTTGCCCTCGCACGATCAGTGGATCGACGTAGTGATCATCAAAAGTGGACGCGTCGGTGCTGAGCTGGATCTTGTCTCGCAGATTCGATGTGTGGAGAGCAGTGTCGAGCATCGTACGCGCCTGTTGGTGTGAGGCAGATTTCCCGTTTGGATTGATTGCCAGCATTCGGACGCCGATCGGTTGTTGCTGAAGCTCTTTCAGTTGCGAGCGTAGTTGGTGATTCTCTCGCTGCAGCTGGCGAAAGTGTTGCGCGAGTTGCTGGTCGGATTGAAGTCGGCGTATCGCATCCGTCAGACTGCCGATATCGACTGTGGCACGAATGCGTATGAAGAAGACGGGACGATCACGCTCGAATGAGCGGCTGGATTCGAGGATTTCCGTTTCCGTAATAGCCGCAGCAATCGTTCTGATTTCCAGGGAGCTGGCTTGCGTGCTTCTCCCGCCAGATTCTTTTTCCACATCATGAAATGTGGATTCGAGATAGACCCCCGCTTCTTCAACTGCTTTGCGTTGGGCCCGTTGAAGGACTTTCTCTTCTGCGCCGGCCAGAGTGTCGCCGTCCGCCATAACGTATTGACTGTCGGCAATGACGGTTTTCGTGGAGGCGCTGAAGGCAGAGGGCTCCCATAGAAGGAGCGCAAAGAGGGAGGGATAGAACAGTCGCCGATACAGTTCCATCGGACAACTATACCGCTCAATGGGTAAGGGGGCAATGCGTTCGAAGCACCAGACTTCCGGCTACCGTTCCTTCGGGAAGACTTGAATGAATGGGTGGACTTCAACTCGTTCAAATATACCGTGAACGGTATAGGGGTCTTCACGCGCAAACTGTTGGGCCTCTTCCAGGGAGTCCGCTTCGATGACAATGAGACTCCCCGCTTTATCCGTGAGTGGACCGGCTAGCACGACTCGACCTTGTGCATCGAGGGGTTCCATCTTGGCAAGATGTGCCGACCGATGGATTTTTCGTTTGGCTTCCCCGTCGGGACCGTCGAATCCGAGTATGACAAACTTCATAATTATCTCGAGGGGTGAGGATAGGGCTCTGACTTCAGGCTAAGTCCTCTAGCGGGCAGCGATCTTTATAGCCGGCGGTCGTCTCATGCCACCAGCGAACTTCTTGTTCTCCAAGCTTCCAACATAGATAGACCACTCGTCCGTCATGAAGATGGGGGAAATCACAAAGACCCAGATCCAGGTCCTTCACCAGGATGCCGAGTTCCTGAATTGCCTGAAGGTTCGTACTGACTTGTTGAAGCCCCACGATATAGAGGTGTCCAACGGTACTGCCCCCGCCATATTCGGCCCGGGCGCTGGCTTTTTTGATATCCTCTTTCGTGCGTGACAAGACGGCCTTCGCTTGCTGGATTGATGTCAACTTGGAATTGAGCTGGGGAATGAGGCGATTGGCCTCGGACAATGTAAATATTCGTTCGTGCTGCCCCTGTTCGTCGTCGTGCGCCATAGTGTGCTCCCGCGAAGCGGCTCATGTAGTAGCACACCATTCTTTTGCGCTGCAACCAGAGGCACGGTGTTGCCGTCAGGAGCAGCCGGGGCCGGCTGGACCGACTCAGCGTGAAGTGGATAGCGTGAAAAAAAGATATCTCTGTTGACAAGGAACACAGCCCGCGTTATTATCCACCCACTATCTCAGCTCGGTTCAAAGTTATCTCCACACACAAGACTTCCGGGGCGCATCTCGATACAAGTCATAAATGCTCAGAAGTAACAGAGGCGAATCAGCTCGGCATGAGTTCCGGCCTGCAACAATATCCGCACCATGAGACAGAGTCGTACTCTGATAGTAACAAACGAAAACAGGTAAGTCCCTCACGGGTCATCCTCTTTTAGCTGATAGACACGACACAATCATCAACGCATTACCATTTACTCTACTTAGTTCAGTTCGTGGATAATTTCCCATGGTTCACCATGTGCGATTGCTGCCGATAACGATGCAGCTGAGGGCTTGAGAGGAAACTCATGACACAAACGAAGGGGGAGGTTATGCACCTGGCGGAGCTCAAGCAGAAGTCTATCGCCGATCTCAATGAGGTGGCACGCGATCTGAAGATCGATGGCGCACCGAATCTGCGGAAGCAGGAATTGATTTTTGCAATTCTGCAGGCGCAGACCGCGAACAACGGCGTGGTCTTCGGTGAGGGCGTACTCGAAACGCTCCCTGATGGGTTCGGATTTCTGCGCGCTCCCGATTCAAACTATCTTCCCGGTCCCGACGACATCTATATCTCGCCCTCTCAAATCCGGCGTTTCAATCTGCGCACCGGTGACACCGTGTCCGGGCAGATTCGGCCGCCGAAAGAGAGCGAGCGGTATTTCGCGTTGCTCAAGGTCGAGAAGGTCAATTACGAAGACCCCGAAGTGTCTCGCGACAAGATACTTTTCGATAACCTGACGCCGCTCTATCCGGAAGAGCGTTTGGTCCTCGAGTTCGACCGTGAAGAATATTGCACTCGCGTGATGGAGCTCACGACCCCGATCGGCAAAGGCCAGCGTGGGCTGATTGTCGCGGCTCCCCGAACCGGGAAAACGATGATGTTGCAAGCCATCGCCCGGGCTATTCTCAAGAACCATAAAGAAGTGACTTTGATCGTGCTGCTCATCGACGAGCGGCCGGAAGAAGTGACCGATTGGCAACGGCAGGTGAAGGCCGAAGTCATCAGCTCCACCTTCGATGAGCCGGCCCAGCGCCATGCTCAAGTGGCTGAAATGGTCCTCGAAAAGGCTAAGCGGCTGGTCGAACATAAAAAAGATGTCGTAGTGCTACTGGAC
>JANOOS010000482.1:0-3867 GCA_031421455.1 Nitrospira sp. | reverse complement strand
TTACGCACGGCTGCGCCGAATGAACGCATCGAGTATCGTGTCCAGACTACGCTCGAAGGTTCCATCTTAGAATCGGCTGTCACAGAAACCACCGCCGGATCCCTCTATGCCTATGGCCGATCGCTCTACATGACTCTCTCTCAATATCGCTATGCGCCGGCGCGAACAAACCTGCACGCGAACGACGGCGCCTATCGAATGAACCGGCCCGATTCTTCAGGCCTCCAGAGCCGTATGCTCCTGTTTACTCCAAGCACCGCCCAACGATCCGATGCCTACAATCCGCAGGGAGGAGGGAAATCGACTGATCGGTTCCTCGCCGTCGATTATCAGCTGCTGCAACAGGCGCCGCCAGCAGCAGCGACCGCTGGGCAGACTGCTCCACAGACGGGGACCTCGCCGATGTCAGGATCTCCAGCAGGGACCAGCGCATCCGAAGCCCAAGCTCGCTCCACAGAGGCCCTGGCTCACGAAGTGGAAGCGCTCAGGAAAGAACTGCAATCCGTTCAACAGCAACTTGGCAACCAGCCCACCAAACCAGACAGTCCGAAGAAGAAAGCCGCACCAGCGGCTAAAAAGTGAAGGCTGAAGGGGTTCAGGCTGAAGGTTCGGAAGGCTGAAGACCTGAGGTCAAAGGTCGGAGTCCGGCTTTCCAAAACCTTCAGCCTTCAGCCTGAACCCCTTCAGCCTATCGCAACTCATAGCATCGCAGAGAGCGATGCTATGAGTTGCGATATCCGTTCGTAATCGGCATCCGCCTGTCCTTCCCCAAGGCCCGATGCGTGATCTTGATGCCGATCGGCGCCTGCCGGCGCTTGTACTCGCTGCCGTCCACCATCGCCATCACTCGCGCCACTGTGGCGCGGTCGTACCCGGCCTCGACGATCTCTTCCAGAGACCGGTCTTCCTCCACATAGGCCTGGAGAATGGGGTCCAGTATCTCGTAGGGCGGCAGAGAGTCTTCATCCTTTTGGTTGGGCCTCAGCTCGGCGGTCGGCGGACGGTCTATAGTCCGTTTGGGAATCACATGGGTTGCGCCACGGAGGTTTCGGAGCCGCGCCAGGTCATAGACCATCGTCTTGGGCACATCCTTGATCACGGCAAAGCCGCCGGCCATGTCACCGTACAACGTGGCATACCCGACGCTCATCTCGCTCTTGTTGCCCGTGGTGAGCACCAGATGGCCGAACTTGTTGGAGAAGGCCATGAGGAGGTTGCCCCTGATACGGGCTTGAAGATTTTCTTCCGTCGTATCGGGCGCTCGCCCCTCGAACGTGGCCGCGAGCTCATGCCGATAGCGATCGAATAGCGTCGTGATGGGAATTGTCCGGACAGAGATCCCAAGCTTTCGCCCCAATTCGGTGACATCGTCGTAACTGTCTTGCGACGTATAGGGCGACGGCATGAACAGACCCCACACGTTCTCAGCGCCGAGGGCATCGACGGCGAGCACGGCGGTCAGCGCCGAGTCTATCCCGCCGCTCAAACCGATCACGGCGCGCATAAATCCGTTTTTCCTCACGTAGTCACGCACTCCCAGCGTGAGAGCCATATACACTTCTTCCAACGGGTCAAGAACCGATGCCACAGCTGGGACCGCTCGCACCCGAATTTTCGATACAGGTGGAAGCGACGCGGCGCAGACCTCCACCACAGAGGCAAGGCGTCGAGGCAAGAACTTTTTCCGGCCCGTTCGTCTTGCCCGCGCGACCGACTCCATGTTGAGGTCCGCGACGATCAGATCCTCTTCAAAGGCTTTCCCCCGCGCGATCACCTCACCCTGGTGATCGAGAATCACACTATTGCCGTCGAAGACCAGTTCATCCTGGCCCCCGACCGCGTTGGTGTAAGTGAGCAGCACTGCGTTTTCTCTCGCGCGGGTGGCCAACATCTGCTCGCGCGCCAGGCGCTTACCCAGATGAAAGGGCGAGGCATTGATATTCACGATGACTTCGGCCCCTGCTGCTGCCAGGAACCCGGTCGGACCGTCCGGCAACCAGATATCCTCGCAAATGTTGACCCCCACCAGCGTGCCGCGCAGGCGAACAAGCGGCAGCCGCTTGCCTGGATGAAAATAACGGCTCTCGTCGAATACGCCGTAGTTCGGCAAGTACCACTTGCAATAGGTCGTGATGAGTTTTTGATCCACGATGACCGCCGCCGCGTTGTAGAGTTCGTGCGCGCCGGCCTGCACCACCGATGAGCGAGCCTGCTTCGGATCGAGCTCATCACTCTGGCTGACGTAACCCACCACCGCGGCTAGCCCCCGGCAGTGACGGACTATTTCCTGAAGCGCACGGCGGTTGTCTGCGATAAAACGTGGCTTTAATAAGAGGTCTTCGGGCGGATAGCCGGTGATCGCCAGCTCCGGGAATGCCACCAAGTCGGCCTTCGCCTTCTTCGCCTCGCGCAGCCAGCCAGTGATCCGGCGGACGTTCCCGTCCAGATCTCCAACCGTCGAGTTCATCTGCGCCATGGCGATACGAAAAGTTCTCATAGAACTTTATAGCATATTAGGCTGAAGGGGTTCAGGCTGAAGGTTGGGAATGCCGAACCCGAAACTCCGACCTTCGGCCTTCAGCCTGAACCCCTTCAGCCTTACCCCCTTCAGCCTATTCAATACCTTCGCAAGTTCGGAACCGGAAGACTCCAAAGATTTTCCCGAACTGCCGCCCAGAGCGCCTCGAACGTATCAGTCAGGTCCGGCGCAGACTTGGCGACTAATTTCACCACTAAACCAGGAACTGCCGGGGTTGACACTCCTCCCAGTACCAGGCCGGGACGCTGCTCCAGAATAGCAGCGAGTACCAGGTCGAGGCGTTTCCAGGCATCGGCCTCAACCACATCGCCGATGACAAAGAGCGACGCCACATAATCCCAGCTCTCGACGAGGCCGACCGATTCAGGCAGTTGGTCAGGAACCAAGCAATATCGTTCGACGCAGGGGACTGGCGCCCTTCTCAGGGGACTGCCACCCTTCTGGCCGGTGGCTGTCCCCCTTCTTAACCTAGGGACAGGCGCCCTCCTCAGCCCAGAGGCGACGGAGGGAGCCAGTCCCCTTATGCAGATCTCGTTTTCGACTGATGCAAAGGCCCAGCGCTCCTGCCTGGCAACCCGGCCAGACGCCATGGCATCCCACAGGATCACAGTCGCGCCAGGCGCAAGATCCACATGGATCGATTGGCGAAAGCGAGACCCGGCAAAAGGAATCGTGACCTCGGGCAACCATTCGAGCCTGGCGTCAGGACCGACCGAAAGACGAATTTCTTGTAGAACTGGCTCAGCCAGGCTTCGATAGACACGATTGGCAGAGGGACTCGTCATCAGCACATGCGTCCCGGCATGGAGCTGTGCTTCCACCGACAGATGTTCGCCGCCGACCAAACCGCCGGATGGATTCACGAGCCAGGTATAGGCGCAGCCGCTGTCGTCGAGATAGGAAGGAGGAAAATGGTGCCAGGGACTGGTGCAAGAAGAACGCGTGAGGACCGTACGTGGCCCCTCTCGCTCGAACTCGTAGGATAGAGCCCCGCGACGGCCGACTGTGTCGAGTGCGAACTGGTTGATTTGGTTCATATGCTTCGTCTGGTTTAACCAAATAAACAAAACAAACCAAACAAACCAGTCATTAAACGGGGCACAAGCTGTTCAACCCAGGTAACAACCTGATCAAGCCCTTGCCCGGTCTTCAGATTGGTGAAGAGAAACGGCAAGTCGCCCCGCATGCGCTTGCTGTCCCGATCCATCACGGACAAATCGGCCCCGACATGCGGCGCGAGATCGATCTTGTTGATTACCAGCAGATCGGACCTGGTGATTCCAGGGCCGCCCTTGCGCGGGATCTTATCGCCCGCCGCCACATCGATG
>JANOOS010000481.1:0-6888 GCA_031421455.1 Nitrospira sp. | reverse complement strand
CTCAGAAGGATGCGAGGGAGCAGGCAGACCGTTCTTCTTGCTCGCAGAGCCCCCACGATAAAGCGGTGGTCGCTCGATGCGCGCAGTGAAGAACAATCTGCCTGCTCCCTCTGGAGACGTTGGGGAATCAGAAGGCCCTCGCCCGGGAAAATGGCACGTCTCGTCGTGCCAGTGGGTGGGCGGGTGAGAATGTTCGCGCAGTTGGGATCATCCCGGCCACCCCTTAATGGGCGATAGCTCGCTGCGGCCTTGCCCGCGGAATGGCGCGTCTTGGCGCGCCAGGGTTGGGCGGGTGAGAAGTCTGGCCTTTTTGAGCATCTGGCTTTGGCGTGCCCGCAGAGTTTTTCAGTAGCCTGCTAGTCAGAAGGCGAGAGCGAAAGGCATGGTGCATGACGGTTGAGACAGATCTGGTGGCTGGAGGGACTGGAGGGCAGAAGGGCAGCCGTTGGTCGAAACTCTCTCGCTGCACGATTGAGCAGAACGTGCTGGATACGCTGGTCTATCGCGGAATCATCAGTCAAGCCGACGTATTGGCGGCGGTTGAGGATTCAAAGGATGGCAGCGCCGATCTCGAAACGATGCTCCTCGACCGCTATCGTGTTCCGAAGGACGCCTTAGGGTCCGCCCTGAGCGAGTATTATCAATGCTCCTACCTGCCCTATGACGAGCGAACGGTCATCGACGCCGACTTGTTGAAAACGCTCAACCTCGACTATCTCAGGAAGAATCTCTGGTTGCCGATCGCCCGTCGCGGCTCCCTGATCGACGTGCTCACCAGCGATCCTCACGATCTCGACAAGGGCTGGGACGTGCGGCGCGCATTTCCTGGGATGACCATTCGCTATGCCGTAGGCCTGCGTCGGGATATCGAACAATTGCTCCAACTGGCCAGGGGCCAGGGAACCAGCGGATCCATCGGCTCCATTCTCGGTGAGTTGATCAATGAAATCCATCTTGAGCCTGCTATCGATCCAGTATCAGGCGGGATCGACGAGAACAACTCAGCTATTGTGCGGCTGACGAATCAAGTCATTGCCGAAGCCGACCGCCTTGGCGCCTCGGACATTCACATCGAGCCATACGAGGATCGTAAAGACGTGGCTGTGCGTCTGCGCATCGACGGTACCTGCTTCACCTACATGGGGATTCCTGCAGCCTATCGGCGCGCTGTCGTATCACGCATCAAGATCATGGCCAATCTTGACATTGCGGAACGGCGCAAACCTCAAGACGGCAAGATCCGGTACCGGTTGACGAAGGATCGCGAGGTCGAACTGCGTGTCGCGACCCTGCCTACCTCCGGGCAGGACGAAGATGTCGTGCTGCGGCTTCTGACGGCCAAGCACCCGATGCCGCTCGCCGCGATGGACTTTGCTTCAGCCACTTTGCAGGCCATGCAAGCGATTGGGGAGAAGCCGTATGGGATCATCTTGTGTGTCGGACCGACCGGGTCCGGCAAGACGACCACTTTGCACGCAATTCTCAAACACATTAATACCGACGAACGAAAGATTTGGACGGCCGAAGACCCAGTTGAAATAACCCAGGACGGTCTCCGTCAAGTCCAGGTCCATTCGAAAATTGGCCTCACCTTCGCGACTGCGATGCGGGCCTTTCTGCGCGCCGACCCAGACGTCATCATGATCGGCGAGATGCGGGACAAAGAAACGGCCGACATCGCCATTGAGGCCTCGCTGACCGGCCACCTGGTGCTCAGTACGCTCCATACGAACAGTGCAGTCGAGACGGTGATCCGTCTATTGGACCTTGGGTGCGACTCGTTCAACTTTGCCGACGCCATGTTGGGAGTGCTGGCCCAGCGTCTCTGCAAACGGATCTGCGTGCAGTGCAAGGAGGCCTATCATCCGAGTCGACAGGAGTACGACGAACTGGTGCAGGGGTATGGGGCACAGGACTGGCACACCGTTGGCATCGAGTACCGAGCCGATTGGAGTCTTTACCGTGGGCGAGGCTGCGAGGCTTGCAACCGAACCGGCTTCAAGGGGCGAGTGCCCCTCCATGAATTGCTGCTTCCCTCGGAAGGCATGAAACATCTCATCCAGACTCGGTCGCAAACCGCCCAGATGCTGACGCTCGCGATGAAAGAGGGGCTGGTCACACTAGTCCAAGACGGTATTCGAAAGGCGCTGCAGGGACTCACCACCTATCGCCAAGTGAGAGCTGTGGCGATGAAATAGCCGAGCTATAGCATCCGCATCAGGCAGCATCCTTCCGTCTCACCGTTCCCGCCCGCTCAGAAGTTCCTCCAATTATAGTTTTCCTTCTCCGACGAAAATTGTCTCTCGTAAGTCCGAAAAAGGTTCATACGTAATAGAGCAATCCCTCACGCGGTGTTTAATATCAACGGCTTGTGAATGCCAGCCCTTGTGCTCTCAATGGTATGTCCCTTGCGTGAAGGTGACTGGCGCTATGGGTATAACAAGACAAAATTGGACGAATGATATGCTCGGACAGAAGAGCCGCGCTGGCGGATTTACATTGATCGAGATCATGATCGCCGTGGCGATTCTTGGGATTGGCGCAGCCATAGCTGTGCCATCCTACATTCAGTGGATCGCTCGTTCTCAGATCAGGCAGGCAGCGAGTGAACTGCAATCAAATCTCGTCCAAGCCAGAATGGTAGCGAAAAATCGCAATACAGCCATGACGGCTATGCTTCTAAAGGCGGCTGATGGAACCTACAGTGCGACATTCGGCGGCGGTCTCGCTCCTATGAGTCTTCCAAGTAGTGTGACGGGGGGAAGCATGATTCTAGTGACGGCTCTGGGGCCGCCTCCGACAACGGCCATAACTGATTTCGCTGTATCTGCTCCTGGAACCGTGGGAGTCATCACGTTTAATCAGCAGGGACTGAGAGTTGCCGGTGGTATTGGCAATCAAACAGTCACGCTGCAATCTGCCGATGGAACTATCTATTCAGTTGTGGTTGCTCCGAGTGGAAAAGTCAACTGGTGCAAAAATTCAATGACTACCTGCCCATGATGAAGAATCAAAGAAGAGAAAATCAAAAGATACTGGGTCAGTCTGCAGGACAGGCAGGCTTTACCCTGATCGAAGGCATGATTGCGGCCGTAATATTGGCAGTCGGGCTGCTGGCGCTCGCCGGTATGCAAGGAGTTGCGCTAAGCAAGAATATGGATGCGAATGAATTGGTTCAAGCTTCAACTCTCAATGCTGCGCTTATGGAACGAATCAAGTTTAATAGAGGGCGCGCATTGGCCTACCACAATATCGACACAGGAAACGCGGTAACCCAGCCTCCAAGCTTTGAGCCGATGGCGAGAGGGGATTATACCCAATGGCAGACGTTACTAACCAATTCAAGGATGAGCAATGCCAGGGGTCTGGTCTCGGTTACCCGGCTCGATCCGAATCCAACGCTCAACCCCACTACCCTTAATCAGTTTTTAGTAACGGTTCGAATTAATTGGAATGCCACGGGGGCAGGGGGGATTGCTCGCAATCGGACGGTGATGTTCGCGGCCGTGCTGGCTCCGGAATAACCAAATCTTAGTCAAGAGGAAGAGAGACAAGTCATGCGGCGGATGTGGCAAACAGAAGAGGGAATGACGCTCATCGAGGTCATGGTGGCCACTGTGGTGACCATAATCGTGGTTATGGCGGCCATGACGATCGTCGTCACAAGCAATAAGGCCACACAGGTGAATGAGCAAACGGCCGATACCCAACAGAATGTGCGGCTTGCCATGGACCTCATCTCCCAAGATATCAAACTGGCAGGGTTCAATATGACCAGTGCCGTCGGAACCTGTGTTGTGGGACCGCTGAATGTAGCGGCTCCTATCGTTCCGGGAGATAACGTCCCGGGAGGAGCTGCGGGGGTCATTAACGACGTCGGGCCGGATACGGTGAGGTTGTTGCTGCCTTCCATGACGGCAGGCTCCGGGGGTGGGATTCCGGTGCTCTCGGCTATAGCAAGTGGCGGCAATAGCGTCACATTGTCTAGTGCTGATGTTACCGCCATGGTAGCGTCCGGACTGGCCATCGGGTCAGTGGTATCCCTCGGGGGCTGTTTTTCCAGTCCGGTGACGGCTGTCGGGGCAACCATGTTAACCCTTCTGAAGTCTCTTCCACCGCCTGCGCAATTTCCCATCGGGACGCCCGTCTATTTACAGCAATGCGTGACGTATTCTATTTCAGCCGTTCCTGCTGTGTGCGGAGGCAGCACGTCTTGTCTGCTCCGCAATGGCGTGCCGATGGTGGATGGAATTGAAGATCTCCAACTCGCCTATGCCTGCGATGGGTGCAACGTCCTTCCGCCAAATACGCTATTGCCCAACGGAGTCATCGACGATCAAGACGCTCCGGGTCTAACTCCGATCGGGTCAGGCGTCTTTAATGCAGCCGATTATATTACCAACAACACGTGGGCCGTTTCCCCGATGACGCCTGACAAGATCAAGCTGGTGCAGATCACCATCGTGGCAAGGGACAATCAAGCGTCGAAGGGATTATCGGAAGGCAACGCCTTACCGATAAACTCGGCAGGGCCGGTGATCGCGAGCGACCATAATCCATCGACGGATGCCGGGTATAACGCCACCACCTACAGCCAGCAACGCCGACGGGTTCTCACAAAAACGATTCAAGTGAGGAATTTGGAGTCATGAGTATATTGGCTAAGGAAGTAGGCGCGGCAGATCGTTCTTCGAAACCGGAGCCGATGGGTATCGGCCAGGATGGAGTCGCGCTCCTGACGGTCATGATGATCATGTTGATCTTGACCGTGTTAGGCATTGCCGCGATCACGACCACGGGCCTGGAGAACAGAATGGCTGGGTTCGCCCGAACCGGCGAGGAGGCAGCGACTGCTGCAGACTCCTGTTTGGGCGTGGGGGCCAACCTCATTCGGCAGGCTCTGATTCCTGTAAATTCGATGGCGATTCCTGGGCCGTTCCTTTCCAACGCCGCTCCCCCCGGTCCGGTTCCATTGACCAATGCAGTGATATTGCATGACGAGATCTACGGCTTTTCCCCGTTCAACAGCCCAGATACAGCGACCGGGACGCCGAATCTCGTCCTTACCGTGAACGGCCTCACAGTCAACGGGGATATCGACTTTATATATAGAGAAGCTACACAAGGAACGGGCTCGACGAGTGGGAGCCAGGCTGTAACGAACAACTATCGGATCAACTGTGTCGCGTCGAATGTGGCGTCTGGGTCGACTAGTTCAGTCACTGCAGTGTATGCATGCTCGATATTAGGAGCTGCTACGGAATGTTCCAAAAAGTTCTAGGAGGTGCAAGCATGTTCAAGCACCAATGCATAATCGTACTCGCGATCACGCTGTTCGCCATCCAGGGAGGCTACGGGATTGCATCCAGCGACCAGGCTCCTGAGGCCGTGGTGGTACAAACGAAGGTTGGATATGTGACAGGGGTGAGCGCCAACGACATCCAGATCGACGGATACAGCTACAGATTCAAAGTCGGGGCCGAACTTCTCGACCCGGAAGGCGAACCGCTCATGGAAAGTGAAGGGGTTCCGTTTCCGGTAACGAGGATCGCGCTGAACTCAGCCGTGAAGTTTTACCTCAAGGCCGGCGAGATTCAGAAAATGATCGTGACGTTTCCGCAGTAACTCAAGGATGTGCGTTTATAAGGAGGACTTGCCATGAATCGCCGAACTATTGCGATACTAGCGAGCCTGGTTGTGGCTGTGACCGGAATCATGATGGCGCCGAACCACAGCATTGCGCAAGTGAATGCCGACTATACGGCCCAGCCCCAGTTTATCTCCAACGTGGTGACGCCCAATATCATCCTCCTCATGGACAATTCCGGGAGTATGGGCAACCGGGCTTGTGAAACCGCGTCCTGCGGCACACTTCCCGGCGGCGGCACCTCGACCAGCATCGTCTTTACGAACACGACTCAGTATTCGGGGCATTTCGATTCGCTGAAGTGTTACGTCTACGACACGAGCGATACGAGATTTGAAGAAAGCGGTGCGTCGAAAGCCACCCTGGCGACAGCATGTGGAAACACACTCTGGGATGGCAATTTTTTGAATTGGGCGACCCTCAGGCGGTTCGATGCGGTCAAGAAGTCGATGACCGGTGGTGACTGTTTTGTGGCGAGGGCCGCAGATGGAACCTGTCCGACGAATGGCTCTCCGGCGCTGAAAACAGTCCGCGCGCAGGCGACCGGCGTTAACACGGAAACCGCGACTGTGAACTACAACGCCGGTACCGGTCTCAACACCTATAAGGGGCGCATTCCGACGGCCGACACGACGGGGAATATTTCCCCCATCTATGTCGATGTCTCAGCTGCGTATTTCTGTATCGATAATGATAATTCTTTCAACAGCAACTGTGGAGATAGCTATAGTCTGAGGAAATACGAACTCAAGGTTGGAAATTCCACCGAACCAACCGGCGTGATTCAACAGGTCGGTTCCAAGGCGCGGTTTGGGCTGTTTGAATTCAAGCCGGCAGGCGACGGAGCCCGGATGCTGGTGTCTCCCGGTTCTCGCCAAGCCATCAACTTTTCCGACTCTGTTGTGGAGACCTTCAATACGAATACGGCTGCCATGCTCGATGCGGTTGGGGAGTCGTTTCCCTCGACCTGGACGCCTCTCGCCGAGTCGTTGTATGAAACGGCCCGGTATGTAGCGCAAATCAATTCGACCTACGTGCCGGCCTCCTATGTGTTTCCGATCGCCTTTTCCGGAGGCATCTCGAACGGCGTCGCCTTAGCCGCTAACGGCACAGGATCTCTGGGGAATGGCGGCGGTGGTACTGCGGAAATCAAGGTGCTGACCGGCTCTGAAACCTGTCCGTCCGGCTATATCGCCAATGCCTGTGGGCGCGACCCCTATTTCTTCGGCACGAACCACACC
>JANOOS010000480.1:0-2113 GCA_031421455.1 Nitrospira sp. | reverse complement strand
CACCCCTTACGCCTAACCCCTCACGCCTAACGGAGAAGAGATGATCGACCGTTACACTCGTCCCCAGATGAAAGCCATCTGGGAATTGAAACGCAAGTATGAGATCTGGCTTGCAGTCGAATTGGCTGCCTGCGCGGCGTTCGAACGGGCCGGACAGGTACCGCGCGGGACTTCGGTTCGTATCGGGAAGAAAGCCACGATCGATGTGAAACGGATTGCCAGGATCGAGAAGGTGACGAAACACGACGTCATCGCCTTCCTCGAATCGCTTGTCGAATCGGTCGGGCCGGAGCATCGGTTCCTCCACATGGGGCTGACCTCGTCGGATATCGTGGACACCTCCTTGGCTGTGCAGATGACCGAGGCGCTGGACCTCATCCTCGACGATCTCGAAGCGCTGATCGCGGTCTTGAAGCGGCAGGCGCTCAAGTACAAGAATACGGTGATGGTCGGCCGGTCGCACGGCATTCATGGCGAGCCGATCTCCTTCGGCTTTAAGCTGGCCATTTGGTACGAGGAAGCCTGCCGGCACAGAGTGCGGCTGACGCACGTTCGGCATGAGATTGCGGTCGGTAAGCTTTCCGGCGCGATGGGCACTTTTGCGCATCAAGGGCCTGAAGTGGAAGCGTTTGTCTGCGCCAAGCTGGGGCTCACACCGGACCCTGTCTCCAATCAAATCGTGCAGCGCGATCGCCATGCAGCCTACGCTTCGGCATTGGCGCTGTTGGCTGCCAGCATCGAAAAGTTCGCGACCGAGATTCGCCATCTGCAACGGACTGAGGTGCTTGAAGCAGAGGAGTATTTTTCGGAAGGGCAGAAAGGGTCTTCGGCGATGCCGCACAAGCGGAACCCGATCGCCTCGGAGAATCTTTGCGGGCTGGCGCGTGTGGTGCGGAGCAATAGCCTCGCGGCGATGGAGAATGTCGCGCTGTGGCATGAGCGCGACATCAGCCATTCGTCCGTCGAGCGCGTCATCATGCCGGACAGCACGATCCTGATCGACTACATGCTGGCGCGGATTACCGACGTCATCGAGCATCTGGTGGTCTACCCAGCCAATATGAAACGTAACCTCGATCTCACCGGGGGGCTGGTCTATTCGCAACGGTTGCTGCTGTTGCTCATCGAGAAGGGTGCGCAGCGCAAGGAAGCGTATGAAGCCGTTCAGCGCAATGCCATGGCTTCATGGAAAGGGGCCGGGGGACTACAAGCATTGGTCGTCAAGGATCCCTTCGTGGCGAAATATCTCACGGCAGCGGAGATTAAGTCCTGTTTCGATCCGAAGTATTACCTGCGCCATCTCGATAAAATTTTCCGGCGGGTCTTCGGATCGGGGGTACGTAAACCGGAGAAGGGAAGGAAACGATGAGATTATTTATTTCTACGCTCGCGCGTTTTGTGGTGCTGGTGTTGGTTGTTCTGGCGGTCGTGCCGGTGGTTGAAGCGGCCGATCGCGCCAAGCTTCTGAGCGAGCCAGGCGTCTATGGCACCTTTGCCGCCTTTAGTCTCGATGCGGATTGGGGGAAACAGGATCAGGCAATGCGCATCGCTCAGTTGACTGTCCTGAAGGGGGTGGTCGAGCAGCATCGAGAGAAGGTGGCGATCGATGTGTATCTTCTTCGCGGACTGTCCGATCACGCAGACCTGCTCTTTCGTATACACGCGACCGAACTGCGCGACACCCAACAGTTTCTTCTGGATCTTCAAGGCGGTCTCTTTGGCAAGCATCTCACGACGACCGCCATCATGCATGGCCTGACCAAGAAGGCCACCTATGTGCCCGGCATGCCGGACAACCTCAAGGCAGAGCTGAAGACTCCTAGCGAGCCGGGTGCTAAGCCTTATGTCATCGTGATTCCGATTCGTAAGAGTGCAGACTGGTGGGGGCTGGATCAGGACAAACGCGCGGCGATGATGCAGGAACATACGGAAGCTTCGGCGCCCTATATTAAGACGGTCAAACGGAAACTCTATCACTCCAGCGGCCTCGATGATCTGGATTTCATTACCTATTTTGAAACCTCCAAGCTGGAGGATTTCCACAGCCTGATTTTGGCTTTGGAGAAAGTGAAAGAATTTCCGTATAACCGGCGGTTCGGGCATCCGACGCTGA
>JANOOS010000479.1:0-2277 GCA_031421455.1 Nitrospira sp. | reverse complement strand
TTCATCGACCTCTATCTCGACAAGGGGGAGGGGACTCGCTATCGCAGCCTCGGCTGCGCACCCTGCACGACGCCCATCAAGTCGACGGCGAAGTCTGTGGACGACATCATCGAGGAGCTGCGGCACACCACGGTGGCAGAGCGATCGGGCCGCGCGCAGGATGAAGGGCGCGGGATGGAGTTGTTACGCAAAGACGGGTACATGTAGGCCCAGAATGCTGAAACGAGCATCCAGCTTCGTTCTCGGCTCGAAACAATCCTCAACGTACCTCAGAGGGTACGCTTCCGGTTGTTTCTCCCCTGCGGCCTCGCTGGCCTGCTCGTTTGAGCATTCTGGAGTATGCGAATGACAACAACGACTATGAAACCATCGGACAATCTGAACATCGTCATCGTTGGGCATGTGGACCACGGGAAGTCCACCTTGCTGGGGCGTCTCTATGCCGACACGGGATCGTTGCCGGATGGCAAGATCGAAAAGGTTCAAGCGATCTGCCGGCAGCAGGGGAAGGAATTCGAGTACGCGTTTCTATTCGATGCATTTCTAGAAGAACAAGAGCAGGGAATCACCATCGATACGGCGCGAACGTTCTTCGCCTGGAAGGGCCGGCACTACATCATCATCGATGCGCCGGGGCACAAGGAGTTTCTCAAGAACATGATTTCAGGGGCGGCCAGGGCTGAAGGGGCGTTGCTGCTGATCGATGCCTTGGAGGGCGTAAAGGAACAGTCCAAGAAACATGGCTATCTCTTGTCGCTCCTGGGCGTGCGCCAGTTTGCCGTCGTCGTGAACAAGATGGATCTGGTCGGCTACCGGCAGGATGTGTTCGATGGGATCGAAAAAGAATATCGGGAGTTCCTCGGGCAGTTCAAGGCGGTACCACAGCAGATCATTCCAGTCAGCGCCAAGCTTGGAGATAACATTGCCAATCGGAGCGGGCAGATGCCGTGGTACAGCGGTCCGACGGTACTGGATGCGCTCAGCGCCTTCCGGAAGGAACCGGGACGATCCGAACAACCGCTTCGCTTGCCGGTTCAGGATGTGTATAAATTCGACGCCCGCCGCATCATTTCTGGGCGCGTCACGGCCGGGCGTGTGAAAGTCGGCGACTCCCTGGTTTTTTCACCGTCGAACAAACGGGCAACGGTCAAGTCTATTGAAGCGTTCAATATCGATCCTCCGCCGGTAGAGGGCCATGCAGGCCAGTCAGTCGGTGTGACGCTCGATGAACAGATCTTTGTCGAACGAGGAGAGGTCGCCTCCCATCAAGATGAACTTCCACTAGTGTCGACAGCCTTTCGAGCCAATGTGTTCTGGCTGGGCCGGAAACCGTTGGAACGGGGGCGGCGTTATCAACTCAGAGTGGCGACGAGGGAAGTCGATTGCGAAGTGGCGACCATTCACCGGATCATCGACACGATGGATCTGGCTCAGCAGCAAGGCAGCAATGTGGTGAATAAGAATCAGGTCGCCGAATTGACCATCAGGGCCAAAACACCGGTTGCCTTCGACCTCTCGGCCTCGTTTGAGTCGACCGGACGGTTCGTCCTGGTGGATGAATATGACATTGCCGGTGGCGGCATCGTGACAGAGCTGGTCCATGACGATCAGGAGTTTCTCCGAGAAGAAGCGCGGCAGCGGGATTTTGCCTGGGTGAAGGGTCAAGTCGGAGTCGAGGATCGCGCACAGCAGTATGGTCACCGAGCCGCCATTGTGTTGGTGACCGGCGGGCGGCATACGGGGAAGTCTTTCCTAGCCAGGACTATCGAGGCCAGGCTTGTGGCAGATGGTCGCCATGCCTATTTGCTCGATGGAGAGAACCTCCGACGCGGGCTCGATGCAGATCTACCTGAGAGTGAACGAGGTCAGGCAACCGAGATGGCCCGCCGCTATGGCGAGGTAGCGCGTCTGCTGGTCGATACAGGGTTGATCGTGGTTTCGACAACCAATCCCTTCGGCCTGGCCTACATTGAAGCGGCGCAGGCGATTCGGACGCTCGTCCACCCGGTCCCGGTGATCGCCGTTCATATGAGTAAGGCGCCTGAGGAAGTCCCGCCCAATACGGATATCGTCCTATCAGGTCCGGCAGACTTTGATGCGGCCACTCGTCGGATTCTTGAGGAGCTCAAGCGTCGTGGAGTCCTGGCGCAGGCGATTAGGGCGAAGCCGATCTTTCAGTATTCAATCTGACAGGATGCTGAAAAAGAGGGGGATGGAGGCTGATGATCTTCTGTGTTCGCGCAACGCGCGGTCGCGGACTCCCCTCGCCTGGGCAAA
>JANOOS010000478.1:0-3467 GCA_031421455.1 Nitrospira sp. | reverse complement strand
GCCAGTTTACCGGCGGCGTCCTGATGGCAGCGTTTCGTCTTCATATTGGGCGAAGAGCCGCTTGGCTTCCGGATGGAGATGGCTTGGATGGCCATGTGGAATACCGGCGGTGCGAAAGAGCGGGGTGAGTTTGCCGTTCGGATGTAAATAACCGGCGCGAAGCGGGACAGTGCGTGTACTGTGGCGGACTAAGTGGCAGGGAGTCGGTCTGATCGAGGTGATCCACTCGGCGATGTCATGAGGGTTACCGATCGAAGCTGAGAGTAAGAGCATACGTGCTTGGCGAGGACAGAAGATGATCGTTTCCTCCCAGACGACGCCCCGCTCCGGATCTGCGATGTATTGCGACTCGTCCAAAATAACCAGGCCTAGCGTATCCAACCGTATATCGATCTCGCCGCCTCCTGCGTCGTAGAGCAGATTCCGCAAGATTTCCGTCGTCATAATCAGAAGGGGCGCTTGTCCATTGTCGCGCCGATCGCCGGTTAGAATGCCGACCTGGTCTGCGCCGAATATTTTTGAAAACTCCGTATACTTGGTGTTCGAGAGAGCCTTGAGAGGCGATGTATAGATGACAGTCCGATTCTCTGAAATCGCGCGGCGAGCCGCTTCGACTGCAACATAGGTCTTTCCGCTTCCCGTCGGAACGCTCACGACCACGTCGCCGTCTCTCAGTTTGGCGATGGCGTCTTCTTGCCAGGCATCCGGGACAAAGGGCTTTGACGGCGGCACTCCCAGTCCCTCCAACCAGCTGGAGAGAGTAACGCCTGGCTCATGGGATTCCGGCTCAACCGGCCTGTGCGTGGTGCGGCGCTGCGGCGCCGTGGATTTCGGTTTTCGCGTGGCGGGGGCTTGAGGCGGGGGTGGCGCAGGGCGAACCTGTTTCTCACCGATTAAGGTCATCAAATCGGACTCAAACCCCGCGCGGTTCTCAGCAGAATGGCGCAGCAAGACTTCGATCAGGCGGCGTTTACCGGCGCGGAAATGCCGTTGAACACGCCCGCGCGCAAGCCGGTGCAAAAGCGCGATCGGTTGTTGAGCCAGCAGTTGTTCGAGTTCTTCAGTAGTCATGGTTTGTAAGATAGTCCTTCAAGTCTGAAAGTCATCAGGTCGAAAGTCTTTCTGCGACTTGATGACTTTTGACATTCTGACTTTCGACACATCACGGTAGCTCTTCCAGCACACCCCTGCGCAGAGCGGCGATAGCACGCGACGCAGTGTCTGCCAATCCTGGGTGCGTCGCTTTGAGTGTGTGCAGTTGTGATAGGAACTCGAGGGTTCGTGCTAAGAGGCGATAGATATCCCCTTCAGCCATGGTGGTGCTTTTGCAGAGGCCAATCCACGTGAGTGTCGGGTCGCCGATCCACCGTTCTGTCACTGCGGCAATATCGGCCCGCAAGAGCGGGGGATCTTCATGCGGCGCGAGGGAGACAGCCAGTTTGCGGACCTGCCCGAGCAGCGAAGCGAGCCCGGAACTGACGCGTGGGAAGGCGCCGGGGCGATCATCATCGTGCGCGATACTGGACATCACGGCGGCCAGCGCCGCAGGATCGGCTCCGTTGAATGCGTCGGCCCTGAGCAATTCCGTGATGAGCAGCGAGTGGTCGATGCGGATGAGCCTGGCCCATTCGCCGTCTTCGGTCAGATGGGCTGTCGGCGCGAGATAGCCAAATTGTTGCAGGACATCGATTTTTTCTTGAAAACGGTGCCAGAGACTTGTGCGCAGAGCCTGGATCGATTTGACGTGTCGATGTTGTTCCTGTCGAAGTTTTGAGGCGAGGGGATAGTCTCTCTGACAGGCGGACCGCGAAGGACAGGTTGGACAGGCAAAGTCGCCCAGAGTTTGCACGATGGCATCAGAAATCGGTTCATTATCCTTCGGAATCAGGATGGGAAGCTCCGGCAGCCTGCCAGGCAATTCTTCCAGGTGATGGAGCAACTCTTCCACGCTTTCAGGCGTGCACCAGGGATAGACCGGCGCATCCACGCAGTCGAGGATACGGTCGGACACTTCGGTCACCGTAGAGGCGGGAGATTCGGTAATACCTCCGCCTTCACGTAGCGCCGTGATCATCGGGCTCTTCTGTCCTTTGCTGCGATATTGTCGCAGGACCACGCCCCGCCCACGGGCGAAGCCCACCACGCGACCGGGGGTGAGAAAATGAAAACGCGCGGCGACTTCCGGTGGCTCATGTCTTCTGATTGGGGCACGGTGCGTTTTTTGCCGGCGCACCTGATCGAAGGTCTGCCATTCTGTGATCCAGTCGGTGCAGACGCGTGGTCCGAACGGTTCCATTTGATCGTCCAGATCATCCAGCTTGCGAGCCAAGACCTCGGCGCGCTGGTTGAGCTGAAACTGTGCGAAGCTTTTGGCGAGAATCGGTTGGATTTGATCCAGCGGATGCGCTTTTAACAGGTTCAGAACCATTGGATAGCTGATGACGAATTGGCTGTTGATCGCTTCCGGATGCCCGGTGAAGCCTTTGGTCAGCACGTTCAGATCGATGTAGGGCGAGGGGGTGACGATGGCGAAACCTACCAAGTCTTTTCCTCGGCGCCCAGCACGTCCGGCTATTTGCTGCACTTCGCCGATGGTCAAGTCCATGAAGTCGCGTGACTTGCGAATGCTGGATTGCGTGATGATGACCGTTCGTGCAGGGAAATCGACCCCCGCGGCCAGTGTGGTCGTGGCGAAGACGGCATCGAGGCAGCCATGACGCATCAATTCCTCAACGGCGATTTTCCACGAGGGCAGATGGCCTGCGTGATGGGCGGCCACGCCGATGCGCTGGACGGTCGGAATGAGCGGGTGTTCCGCGATGCTGGGATATTGTGCGATCACCTTTTCCAGTACAGCGGCAATCGCCGCTTGGCGAGGCGGTGGGAGGAGGATATGGCTATGGTCGAATGCCTGCATGGCTTCATCGCACGCACGGCGCGACGTAAGGAACACGATGGCAGGGGTCAAGTGCTTGTCGCGAAGCGCGATGATCAGATCAACCGGATGAATCGAGGGAGGCATGCAGTTTCATTCCCTTTGCAATCACGACCAAGCCGGATTCGGTGACGGTAAATCGTTGAGCGTCGGCCTCTCGGTTATATCCGATTTCTGAGTTGGGCGGGATGGTGACATCCTTGTCGATAATGGCCCGTCTGATCCGGCTCTGTGCCCCGATGACGACGTTTTCCATGACGATTGATTCACGCACGTCTGCATGGTCTTGCACGCGAACGTTCGGCGATAGCACGGAGTTTTGCACCCGGCCGCCGGAGACAATACAGCCGCCGCAGACGATGGAATCCAGCGCCACGCCCATTCTGCCGCCTTGATAGTCTTGCGAAAAGACGAATTTGGCCGGTGGAAATTGCCCTTGATAGGTTCGAATCGGCCAGTACTGGTCGTAGAGATTGAAGAGGGGATCCACCGCGACGAGGTCCATGTTCGCCTCCCAGTAGGCGTCCAATGT
>JANOOS010000477.1:0-2056 GCA_031421455.1 Nitrospira sp. | reverse complement strand
CTGCCAGTGCCGAGGCGACAGGAACGAACCATTGGGACGCTGTATGGGTGTGGGTAGTATCGGACATGGTGTAGGCTGAGGTCGAGGTTGAGCGAAGATCAGACTCTCTTTATCTCAACCTTAGCCTGAACCTTAACCTTCTTCGTGCTGGCGAGCTGTTTCAGCATCCTGCTAAGTGGTGGTTGAGCGAATGCGTTGAATAATCGACGTGGTGGAAACGCCTGGAACCAACGGAATGGTACGGACGACTCCGCCGCGCGCCTCCACAATATCGCGGCCGATAATCTGTTCCACTGCCCAATCTCCGCCTTTAACGAGGACATCCGGCTGCAATGAGGCAATCAGGCTGCGGGGGTCTGGTTCATCGAAGAGGATCACATAATCGACAGAGCCGAGCGCAGCGACCACTTCTGCCCGCTGCGATTCCGAGACAATCGGCCGGTCCGGCGCCTTGTTCAAACTCCTGACGGACTCGTCGCCATTGACACCCACGACTAGCAGATCGCCCAGATCCTTCGCGGCCTGGAGGTAACGCGTATGGCCTACATGCATCAGATCGAAACAGCCATTGGTGAAGACGATCCGTCTCTTCTGCGCGCGGGCTTGTTGCAGGAGCGGAACGAGTTGCTCCTTGGTCAGGATCTTCGTGGGCATGGCCCCATCATACCGGCTGCGGGCTTAGATGGAAAGAGAGGAACATTACTAGCAGGGCGCTGAAAAAGTCCGCCAGCGTCGTTCTCGCATCGTTCAGATCCTCAACGTACCCCAGAGGGTACGCCTCCGGTCTTCACTCGCTGCGGCCTTGCTGGACAGACTTTTTGAGCGCCCTGTGGAAGCGTTCTCCTCTTCTGCTGCACAAATGGACCATCGAGGGTCTGCTGTGCTGGAACAGTTCTCCTGCAGCCTACTCGTCGTCGTGGCTCACGCCGCCCAATCCAATCACCGACGACCCGTGTTTGGTAATCAGCGCGTCCATCGCTTGGATGGCTTTGGTCCGTTTCTGGTCGAACAGCCCAGGCGGCGCAGGAGTCAAGGAGGAGAGCGCGAGCCCGGCTAAGCGGTACTCGGTGCTTGGTCGAATGAGTTCCCGCAGCGCTTGTTGGACGGTCGGCCACATGTCGGGATCGTAGTTCAGCGGGTGTGGAAAGCGATGCTGTTTGGTTGTGATGGCGAAACGGGCATTTTTCAGTTTCACCGTGCAGGATCCGGCGGCCAACCCATCCTGTCGGAGATCCCGCGCCAGGTCGCGGAGGAACCCGCGCAGGGTTTGCTCAAGAAAAGGACGATCGTGCGTGTCCTGTTCGAAGGTGGTCTCGTGGCTGAGGCTTTTGGGTTCGCGATCAGCCACCACCGGTTCGTGGTCGATCCCCCGCGCCAGCTCTCGAACCCAGTGGAGTCGCGCGCCAAAAATCTGCCGCAAGGGCTGGTCCAACCGTTGGTCCAACAGCTCGCCGATGGTCTTGAGCCCGAGCGGTTCCAGGCGCCCGGCGGTTTTGGGCCCGATCCCCGGCAAGGCCCGCAGAGGCCGCAACGCCAAGAATGTTTCTTCCGTCCCGGGCGGGACGATCACCAGTCCATCAGGCTTGTGACTATCGGCGGCGATTTTCGCGACGGTCTTGCCGGTTGCGACGGCGATGGTGCAGCGCAATCCCGTGGCCTCGTACAGCGCATCCTTTGCGAGTTGTCCGAGCGTGCGAGGATTGGGATGGCGGGTCTGAAGCTGCGTCGTGTCGGCATAAAACTCGTCGATGCTGCTCCATTCGGTGAGAGGGAATAATTGATCGGTCACAGCCTGCATCTGTTCATGCAGTCGGCGATAGAGCGGCCTATCGGGGGGAATCAGAATGAGCTGGGGGCAGAGACGTGTGGCTTCGCCTGTCGGCATGGCAGAATGAACGCCGAACGCACGGGCCGCGTAACTCGCTGCCGCGATGATTCCTCGCGGGGAGGATCCACCGACAGCCACCGGTTTACCTGCCAGGCTTGGGTCTGCCAGGACGGCTGCCGAGGCGAACATCGCATCGACATCTCCGAACAGGATCTGGCGAGACCAGCG
>JANOOS010000476.1:0-5352 GCA_031421455.1 Nitrospira sp. | reverse complement strand
ACATTCAACATTCAAATAAGAAACCCCAGCCCGGCCTGATGCCGAACTGGGGTTTTCTCGTTCTTCTATTGCTCTTACCAGTTACAGCTTCAGAGTAAACCAGGTGGAGAGCGACTTCATGCCGTTCCGTTCAATGTTGTTCCCATCCCACACCGCAAAGGCGATGGGCACGGACATACCTGCCTTGAACTGGGTATCGTTGGCATCACCGGTTTCCAAGGTGCGCTTCACCACCACGCGCCAGGTTGGACCGGAGTATCCACCACCCTTGACGGAACCAGAAGGTTCCCACACACCGTTTCCAATGACATCCTGATGCGCTTGCGTCGTGAGGGTACTGAAACCGTTGGCATTCAGATCCTCAACCGAGCTCACACGCAATGTCGGGTCAGACATAATGTTGCCAGACCAGATGCCAGGATTGAAGGGCCCAAGGCTCCGGCCGATCCGATCCGGATAGGTCACGCCGCCCGCCGGCTCTTCAAAGTAGTAGTCCCAGAAAATACCTGGATATTGGTCGTCCACATCCCAGATTCCTGCGCTATCCTTGCCGATATCCTTCTGCCATTCCGCGTTCCACCGCCAGATGTTGGTGGTGCCGCCTGACTGGCCCATGCACTGGAAGGGCGGCGCTCCAGCCGTGTTGACGGGGAACATGACCGCCGCCTGATCCCGGAAGTCCTGGGGACCGATGGTCGTATCATTCTTGGTCTGATCCTGCCATTCGATGCGCATCCCGATCTCTTTACCGTTAGTCATGGCTTTCACGAACATTGACTTCACCGAAATATTCGGGTGCATCGGCGTCGTGATTAGCTGCCCGCTCAACGGAATGATCACCCCTGGCACACCCTCCCAAACAGGATTCTGACCATCCATCGGGATCGCTCCCTTGATCATCTTGGCCGGAATCGTCACCGGCTGACTGACAGCCAATGGTACCTGCCCAATCGTCAGCATCACGCCAACGATCAACGCAGCGAGAAGAATGCCAAACACCACGCCTTTACTGTGTGTCCGCACCACTCTCATAGAGATACTCCTCCCCTCGATTAAAGAATTAAGATCAACGTCGCGCCAACGATCAATGCGGAGTGTTTATCGTGAAGAGTGCCAAAATTACGCCTACGATCAACGAAGCGACAAGAATGCCGATCTTCAGTAGCTTGCCCTGCGGCTTCTCCACGCTCATCTGTGGCTTCTCTGTTTTCATAGGACATTCCTCCTCTCGATTAAAAAAGTCAAGAGCAGAGGTTAACAATATCTGCCAACCACTACGTTAGGCGGTTCCGACCGGCCCCTCTTCCGTATCTTTTCCTTGATCCTTTTTGTCCAGAAACGAATCTGCACCAACTTCGTTCAGCAACAGGCTCAGCTCATTCCCCTGATCCTGCGCACCGCATTCATAGGTCTGGCCTTCCGGTGAATTGAACGTCGCCGGACGATAATCGGTTTCCGAGTAGGGCGCTGGAGCAACGCCCAGGAATGCGGCTTCGAAATCCATCCACTCCGCCATTAAGTCTGCCACGTGTTTATACAAACCGGAATCGGCTTTCTTGACCAACATTCGGCAAAATAGCGGGACCCAACGGCCGACATGATTCTTGACGAATTTTTTCTGCGCGTCCAGAACGATCTGAGTCTTGTCCGCTCCATCGTGACAGCGGGAATAGGACTCTTTGTATGCCAGGAAATGCATGAACTCGAATTCGACGCTCAAATGATCCAACCGCTCATGGATATCCTTGGACAGCTCCACCCCAAACGCGCGGTAGAATCCGGCGATATCGCCCATCACTTGGGATTGAGCGAACACATGGTCGTTTCCAAACAGCGTTTCATAGGGAGGGCAATCGAGCGTGATGACATTACTAAACACCCGGCGATGCTCGGTCTGCAGATCACTGAGCTGCCAGTTGACGCATTCCGATGCGACAACTTTTTCGATCTGATCGAGCTGCTTGCGGAGCAACGTCAGCTTCTGCTTGGCCCGTTCACCACCGATGCCGTTGAGCGACACCTCCAAGGCATCGATCGCCGCCCGCCCATCCTCGACGTATTCTCCGCATTGCAGGTAATCGAGAAACTCTTCGTCTTCAGGATAGAGCAGGCTCCACGACACAAGAAGATAGAGTTTACTGCGGCTGAGGGCGCATTCGACTGCGGGTGAATCTTTAATCGCTGGCAAAGTGGGAATCACCGCGGCCACGGCCGGAGAATTTGCTTGCACCGGCTGTTTACTCGTCATGAGAATCAGCTCCTCGGTTTACCCTGTTACCCACATGAATTTCCCTGACATGTGAGGCCAGTCCCTTGGCGGGAACCGTCGTATGGTAGGTATCGGACCACGGGTTGTCAAGCGAGATTTTCCTATCCGCAATGGGTTGGCCAAGCCTATGATTTTCCATATCTTTCCCCCGTACAATCCGGATCATTCTCTCAGGATTTTATTTTTCCACGCAGGTTGCTTTTCTGTATCACAAAAACGTCTGCGCCAACAATCTAAACGGTGTGACTCGAATAGCCACACGATCGTTTACGGTCCGGCACACTTGCTCACACAACCCGCATCCGACGCAACGCTCAGCCGCCACCACAAGCCGCTGTGTGCCAAAATCCATCGATAAGGCATCCGTAGGACATTTCGATGCGCAAGCATGGCATCCCTGCCCTGCTGTGCAGATTCGGTGCGAGACAGATGCGAGGCCCATTCGTATCTGCCCGCGTCCTTCGACAGGGAGTAACGCCTCTGTAGCGCAGGCCGCAATGCAGGGTACGTCCTCGCAGAGATAGCACGGCATCTGATCCGCGAAAATCACCGGTGTCCCGTTCTGCGGATGAAACGTAATCGATCCGTACGGGCAGACCTTGGCGCAATCACCGCACTGTGTGCATCGCTCCAAAAAGAGCGCTTCGTCAACGGCGCCCGGAGGACGCAACCAATCAGTCCTCACCGGAGTTGGAGCCAACTGTTCCGGCACGACCGCTTGGTGTTTGGAAAATTCCTGGGCTGCTTTGGCAACGGACACGACAGAGTCCTTGAAGAACTCGCGACGTCCGTATGTCGGATCGCTAGCCACAATCATGCCCCATTACGTTACGCCGTCGGCGCGCAGCTTGTAGACCTCGACGCAGCGGTCGCAGGCACCGAATTCGATATCCCAGCCTGGGTGATTCTCACGGATGAAGTCGAGCACATAGGGCTCAAGCTTGTTGCCCATATCTTCGACCCACGAATAGGTCGGGAAACGGCACAGCGGGCAGGGAAACCCCGGCATCAACATGATCTTATTTTCCGTCTCCGGAATCTCGCCTCCCTCGACATCCACGGCACGGTCCATCACGCGCAAGGTGTCCGACGCCATTTCGATCAGTTCCGAGTGGGTGAAGAAACTTGTCTGCCACAACCCCTCGAACACCGACTTCAATTGTGGCGCGGGAATCTTGCGATACCAGGAACGAAACTCTTTGAACCGGTCTTCTTTCCTCAGCATCGGCTCTTTGCCTGCGACTGTCAGCCGGCTATCCACGGTGAGGCTCCACAAAATTCGATAGCGTTGGAGAATGAGCGTTTCCTCGCCTGGATTTTGCCCGACCTTGGTATCAGGATCGTATCCAAAGACCGGATCCAGCATGTCCGCGATATGCAACAACTCATGGCGGCAATAGCGCATGAGCGCCGGATCGTAAAAGCGCCGCGGGATAAGTTTGATCCCGATGCCTCTCAATCCTTTTTCTTCGAACTCTCGAGCCAGCTCATGTTCGACGGATCCCCACTTCCTGAGAATATCGACGCCTTCCTGATCTTCCTTCAGCACCCCCTTGACGAGCACGATTCCCACCCGCTGCTTCAGTAACGGATATTCGTTGAAGGCATCGCGGATGATATCGGAAAACCCCCAGATTCCGAACATATACTGGTAGAGCTTCTTGAACTCACTCTCCCGATCGTCAAGCGTAAACTTCTCATAGATCGGGTCGGCGAGTTCGTGGAACTCTTTATAATAGGTGGGGTCGCCTTCCCGTTCCGTCTTTTCGACGAACGAGTCAATGACCTCTTGCAGCAAAGCAGGCTGAAAACGAAGTTCCATACGAGTCCTCGATCGTCCAATCCAATCCGTCTACGCCGACAGACCAAGGTGAGGGGCGCAAACCGACTCCCATAGCCAGCTTGACTTGATGGCGGAGCTTCTCTTACGATTACCTCAAGCTGGCAAGAATTATACTGGTGCGAATCGACAGTTTGCAATCAAGCCGATCCCGTAAGCGCATTACCGAAATCCCGTCGTAAGGATTATTGAACATGGCCGATCTGACAGCCTCCCAACTCGCCCCCATTCCGTCCCCCCTCACGCCGTCCCCGTCGGGAACGGGCACCGCGCCGGTCGATTTCCTTGAATATTGGACGGCAGGGGCACGGGAACTGACCACATATCGCGGCCACTCCCATGGAGTCTGGTCGGTCGCCTTCGCACCGAACGGGTTGACCCTCGCGAGCGGAGGAGCCGACCGCCTCGTCCGCCTGTGGGACATTGAAACCGGACGCCTCCTGCGTTCACTCAAAGGACATACGGCAGATATCCGATCCCTGCTCTTCACGCCGGACGGCCAGACCTTGGCCACGGCCAGTGAAGACCGCACCATCCGGCTGTGGAACCCGACCACCGGCGAGTCGAAGAAACTCCTCTTCACGCGCTATGACCACAACGTCGTGAGCCTCTCTCTCTCGCCCGACGGCCTCATGTTGGCGCGCGGCAGTCACAACAAAGACATCAAGATCTGGGAAGTCGCAACCGGCACCGAGCTCATGACCCTCCTCGGCAAGGACCAGTACGACCACCACTGGTCGGTCTGCGTCGCCTTTTCGCCGGACGGGATGCACCTCGCAAGCGGAATGGATATCGGCAAGATCAAGCTCTGGGAAGTGTTACCCAGCGGAGAGGAGAAAATCCTGCATAACGGACACTGGAAGGAGCCCGAGGAAGATACCAGTGAAACGCGCGGGTATTTCATCGATGACGACGGTGGATTTCAGAAGGTGATGGACTATTGGATCGGCGCGATGGCCTTTACCCCCGATGCCAAAACCTTGATCACCGGGAGCCGTGACCAGACAATTAAGCTGTTCGACATGCCGCACGTGACAGAACAACGAACGCTGAAAGGCCACACCGGCTGGGTACGCTCGTTCGCCGTCACAGCGGATAGCAAGGTGCTCATCAGCGCTGGCGACGATTCGACGATTCGCTTTTGGGATCTCTCGAACGGCCGCTGCTTCAGGACCATCAAGGCCCATACCGCAGCCGTTCGCGGTATTACTCTGTCACCGGATGGGATGAAACTGGCCAGCGC
>JANOOS010000475.1:0-23526 GCA_031421455.1 Nitrospira sp. | reverse complement strand
CAATTTTGGGAGGGCCACACTCTCGACGGCCTTTGGAATTGACGTGGGCGCCATCTACCGCCCATCTTCATGGCTGCGCTTTGGCCTGGTGGCGAAAGACATCAATCAACCGACTTTCAATGATGTCGGCGGAGGAGAGCTAAAACTTGGTCCCCAGATTCGAGGAGGTGTCGCAGTCAATCCCTATTCCTCGTTAACCTTGACGGCAGATGTGGATGCCACCTCGAACAAGACCTTTGTTCCAGGCGTGAAGAGCCAGGTGTTGAGCTTAGGAGCTGAACAGACCATCTTCTCTGAGTTCTTGTCGTTCCGCCTCGGCGCCTTCAAAAACATGAAGGATGCCGGAACGCCCTTCACCCCAACTGCAGGGTTGGGCCTACGGCTCTTTGCATTCCGTGCCGATGTCGGCGGCGGATATGACTTCCGGGAACAAGGCGCGTTAGTTTCTGGCTCTATCTCTTTGACCTTCTAATGGTATACTGACCCATGTTCATGCTTCATCATCTGCGACGCGCTATTTCCCTTTGTCTTCTTTCTCTCCTCTTTGTCGGCTGTGGCGGCTTGCAGGAAGTGTGGGAAGGACCGGGCGCGAAAGTATTCCGGCCGCAAGCCATTGCGGTGCTTCCCCCCATGGCGAGTCAATACGACAGCGCGCGTGAAGATATTCAACAGGTTCTGTCAGACCAGATTAACAAGACCGTCAGTATCGAGCGTGTGGTGTCTCCTGAAAATGTGACGGATATCTTCCAGGCGTCGAAAGAAGCATTCGATGCGTTGGTATTCTACTTCTCACGTCTGGAGATGACGGGTCAATCCGACAAAGACTCAGCGGTGAAATTGGGCAAGGCCTTGAACGTGGACTCGTTCTTAGTCGTGAGGGTAAATTCCTGGGAATACGTGCGCAAGGAAGGCGATAATGTCGGTCGAGTCGGCCTGAGCCTCCGTCTGGTCGATGCCACCACCGGCACTACTGTCTGGAAAGCGCGCCATGAACGGTCGAGCAGCTATATGTTCTATCGGCCGAACTTAAAGGATGTTGCAAAAGAGCTGGCAGCTGAGATGATTAAAGCCATGCCTCCCCAAGCCAAACAATAGTTCCTCTCCCCTCTCTTGTTCATTTGGTCTATTTGGTTTGTTTGGTCTATTTCGTTTGTCTGGTTCATCTGGTTAGACGAAACTAACCAGATGAACCAAAACAACAAAACAAACCTGATCAACCAGAGAGACCAGATAGACCGCGCACGCAGAGTTTTCCAGCAGCCTGTTACCGTATTTTTGGCTGAGCCGCTCTCATGGCAGCTTTCAAGGAGCGGACAAACGCTGCGACGTGCTTCACCATGTCTGGTTTCTGCTGGTATGCGGCGATCTGCTTGACGATTGCGCTACCGACGATCACCCCATCGGCAATGGCCGAAACCTTGGCTGCGTCTTCCGGCGTTGCAACTCCGAAGCCGACTGCTACAGGAACCTTGGTGACCTTCCTGATTTTCTCGACATTCTTTGCCACATCGTCCAGGTTGACCAGTTTCGCGCCTGTGATTCCGGTCAGCGACACGTAATAGACAAAGCCCTGAGACTGGCGCGCTACGAAAGTCCGCCGTTCTGGCGTGCTCGTAGGGGCAAGAAGAAAAATTAGCGGAAGCCCAGCCGCTGCGGCAGGTCCTCTGAGCGGACCTGCTTCATCCGGCGGCATGTCAGGCAAGATAAGTCCATCAACACCGGCCTGAGCCGCTTCATGACAGAACCGTTCTGCACCGAATGCGTGAATATTATTGTAGTAGGCCATTAAGACCAGTGGAATCTGAGTTTTCTTCCTGAGCCCTGTGATCATAGAGAGGATCGCTCGAAGCGATGTCCCGCTGCGCAAGGCTCGTTCTGCCGCCTGCTGGATCACGGGGCCATCGGCGATGGGATCGGAGAACGGGACACCCAGTTCAATGATATCGGCCCCGGCCCGTTCTAACTCCACGACAAGTTGTTCGGTGATTGGCAATGACGGGTCGCCTGCCATCACATAGGCAATGAGGGCCTTCTCACCTTTCTGCCGAAGCTGTGCAAAGGTGCGGTCAAGTTTCGATGTCACAGCGTGATCCCTCGCATTTTGGCGATCTGCTGGACGTCTTTATCACCACGGCCGGACAGGTTCACCACGAGAATCTGACTCTTCTTCATCGTGGGCGCGACCTTCATCGCGTGAGCAATGGCATGGGCGCTTTCGAGAGCCGGCATGATCCCCTCTTCCCTGGTCAGCAAATCGAACGCCGCCATGGCTTCATCGTCGGTCACCGAGGTGTATGAGGCTCTGCCTTGATCCCGCAAATAACTGTGTTCAGGACCGATCGCGGCATAATCCAACCCGGCTGAAACCGAATGGGTCAGATTCACTTGTCCGTCGTCACCCTGGAGCGGATAGGTCATGGTGCCTTGCAAGACACCAGGCTTTCCTCCGGCAAAACGCGCGGCATGTTTTCCACTTGCGACCCCCAGGCCGCCGGCTTCAACGCCGATCATCTTCACCTTCTTGTCTTTGATAAACGCGTGAAAGAGTCCAATGGCATTGCTGCCACCGCCGACACAGGCAATAAGGCAATCCGGCAACCGGCCTTCTGCCGCCAGGATCTGTCGCCGCGCTTCACGCCCAATGATGGATTGAAAATCCCGGATCATCATCGGATAGGGATGGGCTCCAAGCACCGAACCGAGGATGTAGTGGGTCGTGCGGATGTTCGTCGTCCAATCCCGCATGGCTTCGCTGATCGCATCTTTCAGCGTGCGGCTTCCCGCATTGACCCCTGTGACAGTCGAGCCGAGCAACCGCATCCGGAAGACGTTCAGCGCCTGGCGCTGCATGTCCTCCGTTCCCATATAGATTTCACATTGAAGTCCGAACAGCGCCGCGACGGTCGCTGTCGCCACCCCATGTTGTCCGGCTCCGGTTTCGGCGATAATACGAGGCTTCTTCATCCGCAGAGCCAGAAGCCCCTGCCCGATCGCGTTATTGATCTTGTGAGCTCCGGTATGACAGAGGTCTTCGCGCTTCAAATAGATCTTCGCTCCACCCAACCGCTTCGTGAGTCGTTGCGCTAAGTAGAGCGATGTGGGACGCCCGGCATATTGCTTCAAATAATAGGCGAGCTCGGACTGAAAGCCCCTGTCCTTTTTCACCAAGGCATATTCCTGCTCCAATTCAAGTAGGGCAGGCATGAGTGTTTCAGGAACATAGCGTCCGCCATAGGCGCCGAACCGACCTTGTTTATTGGGAACAGATGTCATCATCACCCTCACATTCGTATGGCCTGGCGAAACGGGGGACGGTTCGAGGTCCGATGTTCGAGGTTTTCGGAACTTCGCACCCTGAACTTCGAACTTCGAATCGCGCATTTCTCGCACGTCTCGCGCTTCACGCGCGACAGTATAAACGGGCTCACGTCGGAGAGACAACCTTGACCTTGGCTGCTCGAATGAATGCTCGCACTTTCTCATGATCCTTCTTACCAGGCGCCTGTTCAACGCCGCTGCTCACATCCACGCCATAGGGTTGTACCGCCTGGATCGCCTTCTCAACATTATCCTGGGTGAGCCCTCCTGCAAGGAGCACGCTTGCAGCCTTGGCTACCTCTGCAGCGAGTTGCCAATCGATCACCTGTCCCGTGCCTCCATAGGCCTGATCTGAAAAAGCATCCAGGATAAACCCTCGAACACCGGCCCGCCCACGAAACTCCGCTAAGGCGAGAAATGTGCTTCGATCCTTCACTCGAAGCGCCTTCAGAACTGTACGGCCTAACTCTTTGCAATAGATTGCCGACTCGTTTCCGTGCAATTGCGCAATGGCAAGTCCGCAGTCGTCCATCAGGTTTCTGACCACTTGTTGCTCTTCATCGACAAACACCCCTACCGGTATCACCAAGGGAGGCAGGCTCATAATGATCTGCCGCGCCAGCGTGGGCTCGATATACCTGGGACTTTTCCGATAAAACACAAATCCTAAGGCATCCGCCCCGGCGGCGACTGCCACGTTGGCATCTTCGGCGTTGGTAATCCCACAAATTTTGACTTTTAGTGTATCGGCCATCTCAACTGCTCCGCACTTCTAGACAAGTCAGGTCTGTCTGGTCCATCTGGTTCCTCTGGTCTATCTGGTTAGTTTCGTTCAACCGATCACACGAGACAGACAGAACAGACCGAATAGACCAGACAGACTGGCGGACTTTTTCAGCATCCTGCTATGCATGTGACGGAGCCGGAACTCCTCGTAACTCACGGATCTTGTCCCCGATGTCATCGGACCGGATGAGCGATTCTCCAACCAGCATGGCATGGATACCTGCTTCAACCAACCGCACGACGTCGGCGCGCTGGTGAATCCCGCTCTCGCTGACGATCAGCTTGCCGGGCGGAATTCGTTTTGCCAAACGGAGCGTGACATCCAGATCGGTTGTGAAGGTCTTGAGGTCTCGATTGTTGATACCGATCAGCCTGGCCTCCGGGAGCCGTTCCAATACCCTATCGAGTTCTCGCTCGTGATGCGTTTCGATGAGCACATCCAAACCCAACCCTGAAGCGAGGGCATAAAAGTCGATCAATTGCTGCCGTTCAAGCGCGGCGACGATCAAGAGAACCGCATCGGCCCCGTAGGCTCGCGCTTCGTAAAACTGGATCTCGTCGACCATGAACTCTTTGTTCAAGGCAGGCAGGGGCACCGACTGTTTGATCTCGCGGAGGTAGTCGAGGCTCCCCTGGAAAAAGTCCTTGTCGGTTAACACGGACAGAGCAGAGGCGCCATGAGCATGATAGGACTTGGCGATTTTGAGATAGTCAAACCGATCGGAGAATTCTGGACGGAGCAGGCCAAGACTGGGTGAGGCCTTTTTCACTTCGGCAATCAACGAAGGACTGGCGCCCGTCCTTGTCGCTTCAAGGATCACGGCAAAGCCGAGTGGACCAGGCGCGTCCTGAATCCTCTTCTTTAGTTCGGAGAGGTATCCCCGGCTTTGCTTGTGCCTGAGTTCCGCTTTCTTATGCTCAAGAATGCGAGAGAGAATCACAATAGAGTCAGCCTTTATTCGTATAGGCGATGAGACGAGCCAGCTTCTCGGCCGCGGCGCCTGAATCGATCACCTGGCCGGCCAAGATGAATCCATCTTGCAGGCTTGTCGCCTTGCGCCCTGCGACAAGAGCCGGCGCGGCATTCAAACAGACGATATCCCGTTTTGGCCCTTTACGCCCTTGGAGAATGTCACGAGTGATCGCGGCATTTTCTTGCGGCGTCCCTCCCGTTAGATATTTGGCCGGCGCCAAGGCCAGTCCGAACTCCGCCGGATCCAGGAGATAGTTCGAGAGAACGCCCCCCTTGGCTTCAGAAATCTGCGTCTTCGCGGTCAGGGTGATCTCATCGAGTCCGTCCATCCCATGGACGACAAAGCAATGTTGCGATCCCAGATGCATGAGCACATTCCCTAGCAGGGATGTCAATCGCCCCTCATAGACGCCGAGAACTTGAATGGTGGCTCCTGCAGGATTAGTCAAAGGGCCCAAGAGATTCAGCATGGTCCGGATGCCCATCTCCTGTCTTGGCCCGGCACAATGCTTCATGGCTCCATGATAGAGCGGAGCAAAGAGAAAGCCGATCCCAACCTCATTGATACAATCGGCCACGCACTCGGTCGGCAGGTCGATCTTGACCCCAAGAGCCGAGAGGACGTCAGCACTCCCGGACTTGGACGACACGGAACGGTTGCCGTGCTTTGCCACCGTCAAACCTGCACCGGCGAGGACAATCGCCGTCGTGGTGGAGATATTGAACGTGTGAGCCCCATCCCCGCCCGTGCCACACGTATCGACGACCAGAGGATCTCCAATTGCAATGCGGACGGCTTTGGCTCGCATCGCCCGCACGGAACCGGAAATTTCCTCGACGGTTTCCCCCTTCAAACGGAGCCCCATCAAGTAGGCGGCAATTTGGGCTTGAGTGGCTGCGCCCTCCATGATCTCAAGCATCACCGATTCGGCTTCTTGTTCGGTGAGGGAGGAGCGGTCGGCAAGTTTAGCAATCGCGTCTTTGATCATGGATGGGAAACCTGGCGGGCCACGTTACAGTTTAAGAAAGTTGCGGAGGAGATCCTTCCCCGACGTAGTGAGGATCGATTCCGGATGAAACTGCACCCCTTCGATACCCAGCGATCGATGGCGTAGTCCCATGATTTCCCCCTCATTCGTTTCGGCGGAAACTTCAAAGCAGGAAGGCAGCGTCTCGCGCTTCACGATCAGAGAATGGTAGCGAGTCGCGTCAAAGGAATTGGGCAAGCGATCGAAAATCGTTTTCCCGTCGTGCTTGATCTTCGACGTTTTTCCATGCATTAACCGTTCGGCTCGAACGACTTCGCCGCCAAACGCCACGGCCAGGGATTGATGGCCTAGACAGACGCCCAAAAGCGGAAGACGCCCGCCGAAATGCCGGATGGTTTCGACCGATACGCCCGCTTCCACCGGTGTGCAGGGCCCCGGAGAAATGACAATGCGGCTGGGATGTAGGGACTCGATCTGGTCGATCGTAATCTTATTGTTGCGGAATACCCGCACGTCTTCACCCAGTTCCCCGAAGTATTGCACGAGGTTATAGGTGAAGGAATCGTAGTTGTCGATCATCAGAAGCATGCTAGACCGTGATGGGTGATGCGTGATGGGTGATGAGTTAAGAAACCTTTCCCTCTAACTCTTCACAGATCACTCATCACTGATCACCCTTTTTTCATTCCAATCCCTGCTCAGCCAATTCAACGGCTTTAAACATGGCCTGAGCCTTATTGCAGGTCTCTTCATATTCGTGTTCAGGATTCGAATCTGCGACGATACCGGCCCCGGCTTGAATGAAGGCCTGGTGGTTCTTCACGACGACCGTACGGATATTGATGCACATGTCCATGTTGCCGGAAAAGCTGAAGTAGCCCACTGCACCAGCATAGGGACCGCGCCTCGTGGGCTCCAACTCGTCGATGATCTGCATCGCTCGAATCTTCGGTGCACCGGAAACCGTGCCGGCAGGAAAGCAGGCACGCAACACATCGTAGGAGGTCTTCGAGTCATCCAGTTGTCCTGTCACATTCGACACGATATGCATCACATGCGAATACCGCTCGACGTGCATGAGGGAATCCACTGTGACCGAGCCTGGCTTCGCCACCCGACCGACGTCATTCCGCCCAAGATCGACGAGCATCACATGCTCGGCCCGTTCCTTTTCATCCGCCAAGAGCCGCCGCTCCATCTCTTGATCTTCTTCAGCCGTCACGCCTCGGCGGCGCGTGCCGGCAATGGGACGGAGGGAAATGACTCTCTTTTCGCAACGGACGAGCGTCTCCGGAGAGGAACCGATCAGTTCGACTCCTGCGATGCGGAGATAATACATATAGGGAGAAGGGTTCACCACGCGCAACGCGCGATAGAGCTGCAAAGGCGACGCCTGGACATTGGCTTCCCATCGTTGGGATACCACCGCCTGCACAATATCGCCCGCCCGAATATATTCCTTCGTCCGCACGACCATCTTCTCAAAGTCTGCCTTGCTCATATTCGCCGTAAAGGTCACCGGGCGGCGACGGCGATGCGGACGTGTTCGGCGGAGTGGGCGTTTGAGCCTCGTGATTATGCGTTCGATCCGTTCTGTTGCCGATCGATACGCGGCCTTGATGCCTCGTTCCCCCTTGGCCGTGACATGGGCGGTGGCCACGACTTTGATCTTATGAGCGACATTGTCGAAGATCAGCATCGTATCGGTAAGCAGAAAGGCGAAGTCCGGCAGATTGAGCAGATCCTTCTTCCGGGCAGCCAAGTCCTCGAACGTGCGCACCACGTCGTAGCTCAGATAGCCGACAGCGCCGCCGACGAACGGGGGAAGATCCGGCACAGTGACCGGACGATAGCCTTCCATCATCTCCCTTAAACGTTCGAGAGGAGCCCCACGGCTGGAAATGCGTTTCTTGCGGGCGCCTTGGATGACCAGAAGATCGCCACGATCCTCATGGACGACAACGGGGGAGCCACTACCGAGGAAGGAATAGCGTGCCCATTTCTCACCACCCTCAATGGACTCTAAGAGGTAAGCTGAGGGGCCATGATCGATTTTGGCAAAGGCAGACACAGGGGTCTCGTAGTCCGCCAGAATCTCTCTATAGAGCGGAACAAGATTACCCTCTCCGGCATACTGCCGAAACTGGTCAAGACTGAGTGAGTATTGTGGCGGGGCCACGTGGTCGTCCTATTATTCTTGGCCCACGATGAGTTTCTGTCCTACCTCGATAATGTCATCCGGCAGTCTGTTCCATTTTTTAATGTTGTCGACCGTGATGCCATACCTCCGACTGATCCGAAAGAGCGTTTCGCCAGGCTTGACGACATGAGCGTTGGATGATTGCATGCCTCTCAGAGACGATTCTGCCGACCTTGGCACAGCCGGAACAGCCGGAGCTACCCCAAGAGCCGACGCGTTCAGATCCACGGCATCGGACGCCGAATCAGTCGGCAGTCCCTTGCGCATCGGTTTAAGCACACGCTTCATATCGGCTTTGGCTCTGCGTTCCAGCAGGGCAGACTCCTTCATGGCCTCGGCTTCTTCCTGCGCGCGGGTCATTTGTTCCCGAACGGTTTGCATCTGCGTCGTGAGTTCACGATTCTTGGCTTCATACTCCATCAACTCATTTTTACTCCGCTTCACTTCACTATCGAGCTCACCGGTTCGCTTCTCTTCCTGGGCAAGGAGGCGTTGGAAATTCAGGCTGCGCGCCTTTTCCGCATCGTACTTCTCTGCCATCACACACCCGCTCAACAACAGCCCGCCACAAATAATGGTGACGATTCGATAACTGGATCCTGACATCAATTTCTTCACGCAATTCTCCCCTTTCATGAATACCCCTCCAACGGTTGCGCGGGAGTTTTCCTCTTGTAGCAAGGTGTAGACACTGGCTGCCGATCAAAGAGAAATGGACTCAATTATGTCAATTACAATAGTGTCTATCGCGGTGAAAGTCAAAGCGAATATGGCGCCTTTGTCGTTTGACCCACTCCATCGCCCTATGGTACGGTCGGAACCGTCACGTCCTCTGTTCGTCGCCATCCAGTCGATATGGCCCACGCCGATATTCTTGCCAGACTGAATGCCCTCAAGGGCGAAATCAGGCGCCATGACTATCTATACTACGTCAAGGATCGCCCGGAGATTTCCGATTCCCAGTACGATCGCCTTTTTCGAGAATTGGTCGACCTGGAACAGGCCCACCCTGAGTTGGTGACGACAGACTCCCCTTCACAACGGGTCGGCGCGCCGCCGCTCGAGGAACTGATCAAGGTTCCCCACGAACAGTCGATGCTCAGCCTGGACTCGATTGTCGACCAGAACGAAGTCCAAACATTCGACCAACGGATGAAACGCGAACTGGAAATTCCGTCCGTTGAGTACTGTGCGGAACCAAAGTTCGACGGGCTATCAGTCGAACTACGGTACGACCATGGAATCTTTACCCGAGGAGCGACCAGAGGCGACGGAACGACCGGAGAGGATGTGACCGTTAATCTTCGCACGATTCGTTCTCTCCCACTGCAATTGCAAGCGCAATCAGGCCTCCCCGACCATCTTGTCGTGCGGGGTGAAGTCTATATGCGCCTCGACGATTTCCAAACGTTGAATCGGCGGATCACGGAACAGGGCGGCGACGCCTTTGCCAATCCACGCAATGCAGCCTCCGGTTCACTCCGGCAACTGAACTCCACAATTACCGCATCCCGTCCGTTAGTCGTGACCTGTTATGAAATCATGGCCCTATCCACGGCTGCTCCACCAACACATTGGGATGAACTGGAGACGTTATCTCAATGGGGTCTTCCTGTGCCGACCCATCGACGCCTCTGTACTTCAATCGATGAGGTAACGGCCTTTCACCACGAAACGGGATCGATGCGGGATCAACTGCCCTATGAAATCGATGGCGTGGTGGTGAAGGTGAATCGCCGGGACTGGCAGAGCCGCCTCGGCATGAAGTCTCGCAGTCCACGATGGGCCATCGCCTACAAATTTACGCCACGCAAGGAAATCACCATCGTCCAGGATATCGTCGTCTCTGTTGGAAGAACCGGAACCCTCACGCCCGTCGCGTTATTGAAACCGGTGGAGGTCGGTGGTGTGACCATCAGCCGAGCCACGTTGCACAATGCCGATGAAGTGGCGCGGAAAGACGTTCGGATCGGCGATACCGTCAAAGTGGAACGGGCCGGCGATGTGATTCCCGCGATTGCCGAGCGGGTTCCGGTCTCTGATGAGCAACGATCCGCGCCCTTTGGCATGCCGGAACACTGCCCTGTTTGCGGGTCGGCCGTCGGCCGCGAGGGCGCCTACTTCTACTGTACCGGTCAGTTGATCTGTGGCGCTCAATTGAAGGGAACGATCGAACACTTTTCGTCCAAACATGCGCTCAACATCGAAGGTTTGGGAAAGAAGACCGTGGCGCAGCTGGTTGAGCATGGACTGGTGCGATCGCTCGCCGACCTCTATCGTCTGACCAAAGACGACCTCGTCAAACTTGATGGGTTTGCCGATCACTCCGCCACCCTCCTCTTGGAATCGATTGCGGGTAGTAAAACCGTTTCTCTCGATCGGTTTCTGATGGGATTAGGGATCCGGCAAGTCGGACAACATATCGCCAAAGTCCTGGCCCGTGAGTTTGGGTCTCTCGATGAGATCATGTCGGCGGATCGGAAGCGCCTTCAGCAAATTCGGGAGATCGGTCCTGAGATTTCCGAAGGCTTGGCGGCCTATTGGGCTGAGCCGCGCAACCGGGAGATCATCGTACAACTCCAGGAATTAGGCGTACAAGTTGCCCCGGGAATGGCAACGGGCAATCGAATGCAATCTCCGCTCGCGGGGAAGACGTTTGTATTCACAGGGGGACTGGATCGCTTCACGCGAGACAGCGCGCAGCAGGCTGTGGAAACAGTGGGAGGGCGTGTGTCCTCAAGCGTGAGTAAGAAAACATCCTATGTGGTGGTGGGACGAGACCCTGGATCCAAACTGGACCAAGCCCGTACGCTGGGGGTGACAATTTTGACCGAACAGGAGTTTGCTTCCCTGATCGGGAAGGACGAGAAACGATTTAGCTGACGAGGTCGAGGTTCGGGGTCTCGATTTGAGCCGGAGATTTTTCTTCGCGAAAGATTTGAACGCTGCGGATGGATCGTGGCTCGGCTTCATGGATGAGGATCCGGCAGTTGGCGATCCGCACTTCTTCTCCAACCTTGGGAATCCGGCCAAGCTCCTGCTGAATAAGTCCACCGATCGTCACGGCTTCATCGCCGAGGTCGACTTTCAGGAAGTCGTTGATCTTGCGCACTTCGGTTCTACTATGAACAAGGATATGATTTTTCCCTAACCGTTTAATCAGTTCTTCCGTGATATCGGTTTCGTCCATGATCTCCCCGACTACTTCTTCGAGAAGATCTTCAAGCGTGACAATCCCCATGACACCGCCGAACTCATTGACCACGACAGCCATATGCCGTTTCTCCTGCTGAAACTGCTTCATGAGATCGTCCGCTGTCTTGCCTGAGGGAACGAACAGCGGGGGATAGGCAATGTCTTTGAGTTTCGACTCATTCTGACCCTTGGCGAGTTCGGTCAATGCCCGCGTCTTGTAGAGAATGCCCGTGATATTATCGTGCGTCCCGTCATACACTGGGATCCGTGAGTATTTCGAGTTATAGAGGAGCTCCTGAGCCTCTTTCAGGCAGAGGTTACCATCCAATGAAAAGACATAAAGACGAGGGGTCATCGCGTCTTCAGCCGTGATGTCTTTGAGCTGGAAGACATTCTTGATCATTTTCACCTTCTCGAACTCTATAGTCCCGGTCTTGCCCCCCTCGTCCAGCATGATCTTCAGCTCTTCTTCAGTCACGAGGGGAAGCGTTAAACCTTTCCCTCCTGTCAGCTTATAGATCATCGGCACGATCACAAATAAGAGGGGCTTGAGCAGTAACTGAACCCCGTAGACCGGATAGGCCATGTTCAGAGTAACCGGAATCGAAAACTTGGCGGCTAATGTTTTAGGGATCACATCGACGGCCACCAATAGGACAAAGGTCAGCAGGCCGACCATAACGGCAATCGCCTCATCAAAAAACGTTTGGCCACCATAGATACTCAGGGTCAGAAAAGTGGCATACATCGGCGTCGCCACACCGATCAATCGGTCGCCCACCAAAATGGTCGAGAGGAGCCTTTGGGGATCACTGCGGAGATGGAGGGCCAGCTTCGCTCGAGTATTCCCAGTTTGGGCCAGCGCCTTCAGCTTTGTTGAATTGACCGAAAAGAAGCCGATTTCGGCCGTGGATATCACAGCCGAAAGAACAATAAGGCCCAAAAGAATTAGAATATCCATGGATTGCACTGTATTAGAGGCGACCAACTATGCCGGTCGGTCTACAATACCTGAGAGCCCAGGGGCTATCCCCTATTGCCTTGAACCGGCAATGTACGATTTGGTGGAACGAAATACCGTGATAGGAACCTATCGGACCTGTATCCATGGAGCTGTAGATGTACCATATGGATGGAGTGGCGAGCAAGCTTATGCTAAAAACACGCCAGGATATCAAAGAGTTGCAATGCATGTCCGCAGAAAAGCTGAGGTATTGGGAAGACTCGCTCGATGAAGCGGGCACTATTTATTCTCCTTCGCCAAATACCCCGTAGCTTCCGGCCTTCGTAACCGAAATGGCTACTTCGGCGGAGTAGGCTGCTACGGGGATAAAGGCGAGGAGAACCCCTCCATAGCCTTGGCGAAGGAGGGTAGTGGCTTCGAAGAATTTCGCAAGATACCCCGCAGCTTCCAGCCTTCGTAGCCAAAGTGGCTACTTCGGCGGAGTAGGCTGCTGTGGGGAGCTTCATTATGAGTCGTCTCGAAATACAAAAGCTTGAAGTCCAAGCAAGGATTCGAGATGGGAAGCAGCGGCTTCTGCCTGGGCTTCCCTGGAAAACTGACCGATCTGAACTCGATATCGCTTTCCTTCCGGCAGATCGACAACCTGGACTCGACCGACTGGATAGAAAGGCTTCGCGCGCTCCAAGAGGTTGAGCGCATTCTGCTGGTCTGAAAATGATCCGACTTGCACTCGTAACGCCCCCACATCGGCAAGCTTCCCTTGATACCCAACCACTCGCAATTCAATCTCGTCGGTTCCAGACCCGGTCATCTCCAGCGCCTGGGCCCCGGCAAGTGAGAGATCGAGCACCCGGCCTCTGGCGAAGGGACCGCGATCGTTAATCCGGACGGTCACCTGCCGGCCAGTGCTCATCGATCGAACCACCGCAATGGAACCGAGCGGCAGGGTCCGATGAGCAGCCGTGAGCTGATGCATGTCGTACCGTTCGCCATTTGCCGTCTTGTTCCCATGAAACCCAGGACCATACCATGAGGCGACTCCACGCTCGACAAATCCAACAGGATAGCCTGGGAAATAGGTAGGTTTAGGAACGCCGCTGCAAGTCACCAGAACGCTGGCCAGGGAGATCACAAGAAGAAGGACCGGCCAGCGGGACCAGCAGGCGTGAGGGCTGCTAGACATGCCTAGAACTCGTCGAGGGATTGATCCTGCAGAACTTTAAGCGCTTTTGCGGTGTTTGAAACTGTCAGGACCACGATTGCACGTTTCCCCTCGCGGGATGGGGTGCAATAGCCGCATTTAATATTGATGCGAGCCTTGGTCAATAGATCTGCCACTTCTTTCAACGCCCCCGGTGTATTTTCGAGGCTCAACAATAAGGCAGTTTCCTCAGTAAACTTGATTTTCGCCGCTTTCAGCAACGCGCGAGCCCCTTTGAGATCTGAGACCAACAGCCTCAGCTTTCCCGTTCCGGTGACTTCCGGAGCAGAAAAGGCCTTGATGTTGACCTTCGCCTCACCGAAGACCCTGGCTACTTGGGCCATGACACCGGGCTTACTCAAACCCCGAATGACCAATTGTGTTGTTGTGGGCATGGAACTTACTCCCTAGCGCCGAATCTTCGCTCAACCTTGACCTCAGCCTACCTCGCTTGCTTAGCCCGCTACAGCACCTGGCACAAACCGTTTACAAACGTGTACTCGTAGATACCGCTAACGGGGACAGAGCCCTTCTCTGCCAAGTTTTGCGCCGACTGCTTGAGGCCGCGGGGCACGAGCAAATAGAATGGGATACCACGCACAACTGCTTCCTTCCACTCTAAAACGCTTGAGACATCCCTGATCGAATCATCAGTTTCCACCTCAGCCATCCATTCCACCGTGTTGCCGGAAGAGCTCACCCTCCACCCGACGATATCGCACTGTTGCTGAGGGTCAGCCCAGGGATTTTGCTCAAGACCGGTACGGATCGTGACCTTACAATGAAAGGCCTTTGCCCATCGTTGCGCGACCAGACTGACAACCTGATCGTGGACCGTGACAATCCCTTGCTCGCGAAGCACCGTACTCATTGAGTCCTCCCTCCTAGCAGGATGCTGAAAAAGTCCGCCAGCGGCGTTCTCGCTTCGCTCAGAAGCTCAACGTACCGAAGCGTACGCCTTCGCCTCTTCGCTCGCTGCGGCCTTGCTGGACGGCCTTTTTGAGCATCCTGCGCGGCGTTTTGCTATTGTCCTAAGCGTGCGAACCATTGAATTTCTACCGTGTCACAATAGTTTTTCCACAGCCTGTTAGGAACAGCCACTCGTGGTTCCGCAGGTTTCGCACTTGAGACAGGTCCCGTTTCGTACCATGGTGAACTGCTTGCACTCGGAGCAGGGATCTCCCTCATAGCCCTTTTGGCGCGCCATTTGTAAGGCAGTCAAGGTCAATGTTTCACGCTTCAGCTCGACGGAATGAGCCACGTTACCGTTTCCATTTCCTTGGCCATTGCCCTTGTGACGGGGTATGGCCCCGCGTCGAGATGGAAACATTTCTGTGCTGATCGATGCCGAAGCCAGCGTTTCAGGAGTGGCTTCCTCATCGACGCATTCAGGATCCTGCTCGTCCATCTTGACGGAGTCCATTCTAAGATCCTCTTCCTGGACCTGTGCCAAGTCATAGCGGTCAAGGTAGGTTATGGCAAGTTCTCGGAAGATGTAATCGATGATCGACGTCGACATCTTGATACGGTCGTTCAATTTGACCGGCCCATTCGGCTCGAAGCGGGTAAACACGAACGCTTCGACGAACTCCTCAAGGGGGACGCCATGTTGGAGGCCCAGTGAAATCGCAATGGCGAAACAGTTCATGAGGCTTCGGAATGCGGCCCCTTCTTTGTGCATATCGAGGAAAATTTCGCCGCACGTACCATCCTCATACTCACCCGTGCGTAGATAGAGCTTGTGCCCTCCGACAACGCCTTTCTGCGTGTACCCATTGCGTCTGGCCGGGAGTGGCCGGCGCTTCGCTAAGTACCGTACCAACACCCGTTCTGTGACCTTTTCCGCAATCGACAATATTTCCGACGAGGCCTCGATGGTCTTGCCGCTGTCGGTTGAAGCCGATAACGGCTGACTCAACTTCGAGCCGTCGCGATACAGCGCCACGGCCTTGACCATGCTCTTCCATGCAAATAAATAGGCTGATTTCACTTCTTCCAGCGTGGCATCGGCCGGCATATTGATCGTTTTACTGATGGCGCCGCTGATGAATGGCTGTGCCGCCGCCATCATACGGATGTGCGCATCGACAGCGATATATCGCTGACCGATCCGGCCACAGCGGTTGGCACAATCGAAGACTGGAAGGTGCTCGGGTTTGAGGTATGGAGCTCCTTCCACCGTCATGGTGCCACAGCAATAATCGTTGGCAGCGGCAATTTCTTCCTGTGTAAACCCCAGTGTTTTCAGCATGTTGAAGTTTGACTCGCTCAATTGTGCGTCGGTCAATCCAAGCTTTTCCCGGCAGAAATCTTCACCCAATGCATACTTGTTAAACACAAATTGGATCTCGAAGGCCTGGGCCAACCCGGCTTCCATTCTGGCGAGCGCGGCATCGTCGAATCCCTTCTGTCTCAGGCTCTCATGGTTAATGAATGGTGCGGTCTGCAAGGTTTGCCGGCCGACACAATAGTTCACGATGTCCTGAATCTGAGGTTCGGCATACCCCAATGTTCTGAGGGAAGCGGGTATGCTTTGATTGATGATCTTGAAATAGCCTCCACCGGCCAATTTCTTGAATTTGACAAGCGCAAAATCCGGCTCGATGCCTGTCGTATCGCAATCCATCACGAGTCCGATCGTGCCGGTAGGAGCAATCACCGTGACCTGCGCATTGCGGTACCCATAGGCCGTTCCCAATTCGAGAGCACGGTCCCAGGCACGACGCGCCGCCATGAGCAACTCAGGAGGGCAATGCTGCGGCTGGATCCCGACCGGTGCAATCGTTAAGCCTTCATATTCTTCCGGAGCGGCATTATACGAGGCACGCCGGTGATTACGGATGACGCGCAACATCGCCTCACGGTTTTTGGCATAACCAGGGAACGGCCACAGCTCTGCGGCCATTTCAGCCGATGCGCCATAGGCCTCGCCGGTCATGATGGCGGTCAATGCGCCACAGATGGCCAATGCTTTGGGAGAGTCGTAGGGAATACCTTGCCGCATCAGCACAGTGCCGAGGTTGGCATAGCCGAGCCCCAGCGTTCGGAACTGATAACTCTTCTCTGCAATGGAGCGGCTGGGAAACGATGCCATGAGGACGCTGATCTCCAGTACGATCGTCCAAAGACGCACCGCGTGGCGAAAGTTCTCCAGCTCGAATTGGCCTTCTGTCGAAAAGAATTGAGCGAGGTTGAGCGAAGCCAAATTGCACGCCGTATCGTCGAGGAACATGTATTCGGAGCAAGGGTTCGAGGCATTGATACGGCCATCCTCCGGGCACGTATGCCATTCGTTGATGGTGGTGTCGTATTGGGTGCCTGGATCTGCGCAAATCCAAGCAGCCCAAGCAATCTGATCCCAGAGTTCTCGAGCCTTGACGGTCTTGGAGACTTTGCCGTCGATCCGTCGCTTGAGTTGCCAGTCTCCGTCCGCCTCCAACATTGCAAAGAAATCGTTGGGAATGCGCACGCTGTTGTTCGAGTTTTGGCCGGACACCGTTTGGTAGGCCTTGCCGTCCCAATTCGTGTCGTACTCATGAAACACAAAATGGGTAAACCCTTGCTGCGCATAGGAAAACATCCGTTGGACGTAGGCTTCTGGAACCGCATCCCGCCGAGCGGCGGCCAGGGCTTCTTTGAGGATCGGATTCTGCTTGGCATCGACCTCTATTCCCACCTGACCGGCATCATCGACGACATGACAGGCCTTGAGAACGGCATTGAGACGCTGTGCGCAGATTTTCGAACCGGTCACCATGGCGGCGACTTTTTGCTCTTCCAGCACCTTCCAATTGATAAATTCTTCAATGTCGGGATGGTCCAAATCGAGACAGACCATTTTGGCAGCCCGTCTAGTCGTCCCACCGGACTTAATGGCGCCGGCCGCTCGATCGCCAATGCGAAGGAACGACATCAATCCGGACGAGCGTCCGCCACCGGACAACGGCTCGGCATCGCCACGAAGCTTGGAAAAATTGGTGCCGGTCCCTGATCCGTATTTAAACAGGCGCGCCTCCCGCACCCAGAGATCCATGATGCCGCCGTCGCCGACCAAATCGTCGTCAACGGATTGGATAAAGCAGGCGTGCGGCTGCGGGTGCTCGAACGCATTGGTGGCTTTGACGACTTCGCGAGTCTTGGGATCTACATAAAAATGCCCTTGAGCAGGCCCTGAGAGTCCATAGGCATAATGAAGCCCGGTGTTAAACCACTGGGGAGAATTGGGCGCAACCATCTGATGCGCGAGCATGTAACGAAGCTCATCATGAAAGGCATCGGTATCTTCTGGAGTCTTGAAATAGCCGAAGTTCTTCCCCCAGGAGGTCCAACAACCGGCGAGCCGTTCAAACACTTGCCGGGAATCACACTCTCCGCCAAGCTGCGGCTTGCCGTTAGGCCCGATCACCGGATTCCCCTGCTCATCTTGCTGCGGCACTCCGGCTTTCCGGAAATACTTTTGCGCGAGAATATCGATCGCGAGCTGGGACCAGGGCTCGGGAATATCGATGTTTTCCAATTTGAACACGGTCGATCCATCGGGATTACGAATTTCCGACGAACGTTTCACGAAAGGCAGGCCTTCATAGGGACTTTGCCCGCGACGTGTAAATCGGCGTTCTATTCTCACGATTTCTCCTCCCCAGTCTTCGTAATTGGTGTGGGACCGCTTGCGACCCCGAACAGGAATAATCAGGCTTCAGTTTCAGTAGGACTAGGTGTAACGAACGACTAAATTCTGATGTCTCGACGGTTGATCAACTCAGGGAGCATCTACATATAGCGATCTGGACTAATTGTCAATACCAACGGTAGTGGTTTGGCTGGGGAAACGGATGAAATCCTGTGGGTAACCAAAAATGATTGGGAAACGCTAACTTCTAAGAATTTAGACCGACTTATCCACAGTGCGGCGATCGAAAAGAGGCTAATCTCGACGTCTAAATGGATGCTCAAGGATAAAAAAACTAAAATACTTGGCGACCAAGGGTCACAATGGCCTCATCCACGCCCTCAACAGGAATAAACTGGCTGCCGATGCCAATGACCACAACCCGAGTACCTAACACCGTGGTTTCAAACCAGCTGAGGACTCCCCAGTTTTTACGCAAGGTATGAGGCCGCACTACGCTAGCGAGCAGCTCCTGACTATGTCTGCGAAAGATATTTCGGACCACCGTTCCTTCCCGTTCAGGTGTGGACTGATCCATTCGATCCATAGCCTTGGTAAGCTCGGCTTGCACGAAGCTCAAGTATTGATCCATAGTGGGATTCGTCAGTGCCAGCACGACCGTCATGGCCAATACCGTTACGACTAGGCTCAAGCGCAGAAGACTCATATAGGCCCGCACCCCCTTTGACAAACAACAGACGGATGGCTAGCCTACGCCCCTTAGGTTTGTGGCGGCAAGCACGCTATTTACATTATTTCTATCAGGAGGATCCTCATGTTTGTCTGGAGCAAACGCCTTGTCGCAGCCTTGTTAGGACTATTTGCGCTCACATTGGGAATTCTTTTCCTCAATACAGCGCCGGATAACATGAGCGGCCTCAAGACTTATATGACCGGATGGATGGCCATCAACTATCTCGGCTTGATTGTGTGGGTCTTTGTCTGGATGATCGATCAAACACGCATGCGGGGGAAAAATGTTTGGGTTTGGCTTCTCCCTTTCGTCCTGGCACCCCTTCCGACATTGATGCTGTTCGTCTTGTTCCTCCAGAGACGCCTAAGGCCGTTATAGATCGGCTGAGCCGACTCGGGCTTGCGCATCGCGGTCGGCTTCTCGATACAACTGCGTTCGGAGAGCCCACACCAGCCAGATACCTGGTAACGCGATCAGAAACGACCAGAAGAAAAATTGCGCCCAGCCGACCATTTCGACTAACTCAGCCGACGGACGACCGGAGAACACTCGCCCGAGCGCTTCCAGCGATGAGAGCAACGCGAACTGCGTTGCGGTATAGCGATGGTCGCACAGCGACATAATCAGTGCGACAAACGCGACGGTGCCCATGCCGCCGGTGACATTCTCGATAAGAATCGACGCCGTGAGCGCCGCATAACTCTTGCCCATCCAGGCAAGCCACATAAATCCCAAGTTTGAAACCGCTTGCAGCAGACCAAAGAGCAATAACGACCGAACCATCCCGAGCTTGGCCATTGCGACACCCCCGGCCAATGCGCCAATGAGCGTCGCTCCAATCCCAAGACCCTTTACGTACCCGACCTCGCTGACTGAAAAGCCCATCCCTCCAATAAGAAATGCCGTTTGAAGCGAGGCTGCGACGGCGTCTCCGATTTTATAGAAGACGATGAGGGCGAGAAGCCCAACCACCCCTGGGCGCGTAAAGAATTCTTTCAGCGGCCCTCCAACCGCTTCGGCGAGACTCGCCGGTGGCACACTCGGCTCTGACGGTTCCGAACTGACGAGAATCGTGACGACTCCCGCCAACATCAACCCAGCAAGCAACAAATAGGTATTCTGCCATCCAATACGATCGGCCAATAAGAGGGCACCGGCGCTCGCAAGCAACAGCGCACATCGATAGCCATTCACCCACACAGCCACACCGAAGCCCCGTTCCGGATGTAAGAGCACATCGGTCCGATAGGCGTCGAAAACGATGTCGAGTGACGCAGCGAGGAAGGCCACCACGAGTGCCAGGATCCCAAGTATTTCCGGGCGCTGGCCCGGCCCAGTCACCGCCATAGCCGCCAAGCCGAGCGCGACACTGATCTGCATCACCAACATCCATCCGCGCCGGCGTCCCAGCCAGGGAGGGACCAGGCGATCCATCAAGGGGGCCCACAAGAATTTTAGGGTATACGGGAGGCCGACGAGCGTAAAAATGCCGATGGTCTTCAGGTCGAGCCCGACGACCGTCAGCCAGGCCTGGAGCGTCCCGGACGTAAGAGCCAATGGCAACCCCGAGGCAAAACCCAAGGGCAACATGATGGCGATCCGCCGGTTCGCAAGGATCTGAACGAACGATGGTGTTTTCATCGAGCCCTACCAGTGGACATGAGGCAGTAGCATATCATCGGAATGGGGGGCGGCTCAGGACATTCTGGAAATCTAATCTATCGAGAGGATGGAGGGGAAGGCCGAAAAGGCGCTGGAGGGACTCCCCGCGCATCGAAGCTCAGCAGGGTTGTCCATTGAAGGTACAGGGCTTATAACGCGTAATATCGAACTCAATATTTTCTTGGTAGACCCGTTCGTTGCCGTTCACGCCATCCTGTTCCGGATCGTTATACATGGTGTGGTTCCACCAGTAGAACAAGGGATAGGCTTCGGTCCGGTAGACAGGATTACCGTAATTACTCCTGGAATACTCCTGAACGAGGCGACCGGTAACATAATCGATTTGGCCGTTCCCGTGCAGAGAGTAGAGCGTAAGAAAGAGCCGAGCCTCGTGATCGTAGTGCTCCTCGACTCTTGTCGAAAGGTCAGGTTCCAGGGGCAGGAACTCCTTCGCCCATCCACCGGACACTGAGAGCAGGAGAAGAAAAGAGACCATGACGATGGAAGCCGTTGACTGCGAAGGTGTCACAAGAAACTCACGATGATGTGTGGGCAGGCAGGCGAACTTTACCATGGTCTTCCAAGGCCTTCAAGCGAGGGCAAAACGCAACGTAAAGAACTCGTGGGAGATCCTTGCTCCCTTCGCAAGGTTCTCCCTATAATGGCCCAACTATCATGAAACGCGCCTCGCTCCATACACTCGGCTGCAGACTGAACCAAGCAGAGACAGCGGTACTCGAAGCTCGCTTGCGGCGCGATGGCTACCATGTCGTCGAGTTCGGTGAGCCGACAGACTTGCTTGTCGTCAACACCTGCTCAGTGACAGAGGAGGCAGAACGTACGTGTCGTTACGTGATCCGAAAAACGTTGAGACATTCCCCCGGTGCTTTTGTGGCAGTCACAGGCTGTTATGCACAGACCGGCGTCCAAGAGCTGCGCACCATTCCTGGAATCGATCTCATTGTCGGGAATCAATTCAAATGGAATTTGCCCTCATTTCTTCCGGCTCCCCAGGCTATGAAAAAGCAGCCGGACCCGGAAGTGCTCCATACCCGCACCATCGACCGGGAAGATTTCACCCTGCCGGAATATGGCGAACCGGACTCCACCAGGGCGCTGATCAAGATCCAGGACGGCTGCAATGTGATGTGCAGCTTCTGCCTCATCCCCTTCGCACGCGGGCATGAGCGGAGCCGCCTCCAAGATGATGTAATCCGAGAGGCCGAAGCCCTTGTGGCAAAAGGCTACAGAGAAATTGTGCTGACCGGCGTCAACGTTGGGCAGTATCGGCAGGACGAGCTTGATCTGGTCGGGTTGATTGGACAATTGGAGAGAATCGAAGGACTCGAACGCATCAGGATTTCGTCTATTGAGCCGACGACGATCACGAACGCACTCCTAGATTGGATGTCTTCCTCGTCGAAGCTCTGTCCCTATCTCCATGTTCCCTTACAGAGCGGAGACGACAGCATCTTGTCGTCCATGAATCGTCCATACAATGCAGAAAAGTTTACCCATCTGATCCAGCGAGCCGTGGCGTCGATTCCTCACCTTGGGCTGGGAACCGATCTGATGGTCGGATTTCCAGGAGAAACTGAGGAAGCATTCACGCATACTTTGAGCCTCGCGCACGAGCTTCCCTTCTCCTATTTCCATGTCTTTACCTATTCGCAACGGCCCGGCACTGCTGCCACGAAGCTGCCTGACCAGGTACCGATCGCTGTCGCTCGGGAACGGGCGAAGAAACTTGCCGAGCTGTCCCGCCTTAAACGCCTGGCCTTTGCGGAACGGTATATCGGATCCACCCTGTCCGTCCTCTTCGAGTCGGGAGAAATAGATGGATACAGGTTGGGCGTGACTGCGAACTTCCTAAAGGTGGGTGTTCCTTCAAACATAGACCTCACTAATCACCTGAAAGATGTGCATATTACTGGGGCATCGGATCGTTGGGCGGTGGGTCAGCTCACGGCGGAACATCAGCCAGTGCGAAAGATGCCGGTTCTATGAAAACCAAATCTACAGCGACTCAGGTTCATCTTGAAACCTTCGGCTGCCAGATGAACGAGTATGACTCGGAACTCGTCCGCTCACTGATGAAACAGGACGGATTTGTGTTTACCGACGAGCCAGAACGTGCAGACGTGATTCTGATGAACACCTGCGCCATTCGTGAGAATGCCCACAATAAGGTCTATAAACACTTATCTGAGCTTGAAAAACTCAAGCGGCAACGTCCGCTGGTCGTAGGCGTCTTGGGTTGCATGGCGCAAAACCTGAAAGAAGAACTGACTGACTTTCAACCGCTGGTCGATGTGCTCGCCGGCCCTGATGCCTATCGCCAGTTACCGATGTTGATCCGCAACGCGATGCGCTTGCAAGAGGAGGGGGTGGATCAGAAGGGACTTGCAGTCGACCTTTCGGAGTATGAAACCTATCACGATGTCGTACCGGACCGAACCGACGGGGTAAATGCCTGGATCGCCGTCATGCGAGGCTGCGACAATTTCTGCAGTTTCTGTGTGGTCCCCTATACTCGAGGCCGGGAGCGTTCCCGCGACCCGGAAGGGATCGTTCAGGAGGCCCACCGGATCGCCGAACAAGGATTCAAACAGATCACGCTCCTGGGGCAAAACGTCAATTCCTATCGCTTCGGCAACTGGGATTTTGCACGATTAATCACGGCGGTGGCGGACGTACCAGGCATCCAACGCGTGAGGTTCACCTCCCCTCACCCCAAAGACTTTCCACTTTCATTATTGGAGGCCGTCGTATCCCATCCCCACATCTGTAAGCAAATTCATTTACCACTACAATCCGGCAGTGACCGCATCCTCGACTTGATGAACCGCACCTATACCAATAAAGAATATCGCGC
>JANOOS010000474.1:0-5932 GCA_031421455.1 Nitrospira sp. | reverse complement strand
GAAACAGGCCGGTTCGGATGAAGGCCTGGGCAACAATCCCATCAGCATCTATGGATGAACTCGGCCTCCGGCACCTATGGATTTTTCAAGGAACATGCGCTCAAGAACGGCGATTTAAAGGATGAAGTCAAAGAACAACCTGGCTCAGCCTCTGTAGTCCAAAGTGTGAGCGAAGATCAATCCGGCATCGGCTATAGCGGCATTGGCTACCTCACATCGAACGTGCGCGCTGTTCCGCTCGCCGAGAAAGAGGGCGCGCCGTTTAATGAAGCCAACCAACAAAACGCGGACAATGGATCCTATCCGCTCTGGCGCCACCTCTATCTCTATGTCAACAAGGCGCCCAATAAACCGTTGGATCCGATCGTCGGAGAATTTCTCAAATTCATCTACAGTAAAGAAGGGCAGCAAGTCGTGGTCAAGGACGGGTTCTTTCCGCTGAAGGCCGACGCGGTCGAGAAGGAACTCAAGAAGCTTGAGCAGTAACGGCGATCCCGCTCTAGCCCCCTCCCCCGCGGCAGAGGCATATAGCCATCGGCCTCTGCCGCAGATATCGCATCACTCAGCCAGTGTGAAAAGGCGCCGCATCTTCGATCGGCTCGCTCGGGCCATCATCACGATGGGCGGGATTGCCGTCATCCTGAGCATCATCTGTATTTTTATTTTTCTGGTAAAAGAATTCGTCCCATTATTTTTCCCTCCACAAGGGACCCAGATTGGTCACGTTGCCGGCGCTCCTCCATCAATAGCCTTCCCGCAATCCAGCCTGGTTGGGATGGATGAATATCAAGAGATTATCTATCAACTCACGGCAGGATCCGAGCGCCAGATCAGCTTCTTCAATGTGCAATCTGGCGCACCTATCACCGTCGATCTTCCTCCGGAGTTAGCCAAGGTTCACGTCACCGCCATTGCGCGAGCCGTAGGGAGCGGCAATCGCTTGGCCTTCGGTACGGACGATGGCCGGATCGTGCCTGTGACGATCGAGTTCACAGCCGGTTACGAAGCAGGGGTGCGCCTCATTGTTCCAACAGTCACCCTTGGCACTCCAGTGCAATTGACTTCCTCCAAAGAGCCAATTATTCGGTTGGCCTATCAGCCGACGGAACGAGGCACACTCACCGCAGCCCTGACGGATCGTGGACGCCTGTGGTATGCCGCCGTACCATCTGACATTGCTCCGGTTGCTCTGACCGGTCATGGCTCTGAATCCGTGACGGCCGTAATTTTCGACAGCCGTGGAGAAACATTGTCGATTGGAACGGCTGCCGGAAACCTCTACCACTATGAAGTGCGCGAGGGATCCCGTCCGAGTCTGGCCGAAACCACATCCGTGGCCCCGTCCGGCGCGTCAGTCACCGCCCTCTCGTATTTGATTGGGGACCGTTCACTGGCCATCGGCAGCAGCGCCGGCGATGTCTCAGTCTGGATGCCTGTGCGCCAGGCTCAAGAAAGCTCGACAACTCGCTTTCGCTTGATTCATCAGTTCGACGCACATCCTTCTCCCGTCACCGTGATTTCCCCCTCGCTTCGCGACAAAGGATTCATCACCGGCGATACGCAGGGCAATCTTTTTGTCCACTACTCCACCTCCTCACAGACCGTGTTGAAGCTTCAGGGAAACCAGCAGGCCATTCGCACCCTGACTTTTTCTCCCAAAGCCGATGGTGCCGTGGCCCTCACCGATCAGGGAGAATTGCTGACCTATTCAATTCGCAACCCTCACCCGGAGACCACATTCGCAACCCTATTCAAGCCCGTCTGGTATGAAGGCTATGAGAAACCGGAACATGTGTGGCAATCCTCCAGTGGCGCCGATGACTTTGAGGCGAAGTTCGGCCTCATTCCGCTGATCTTTGGCACGCTGAAAGGGACGCTCTATGCCATGCTGGTCGCGGTACCTCTGGCCTTGTTAGGCGCCATCTATACGTCGATGTTCATGCATCCAAATCTTCGAGCCAAGATCAAACCAACCATCGAGATCATGGCGGCGCTCCCGACCGTCATCCTGGGATTCCTGGCAGGTTTATGGCTGGCGCCGGTGCTCGAACGGATGTTTCCTGCACTAGTCGCAATGACTGTGGTTGTGCCCCTCAGTGTCGTAGTCACGACGATTCTTTGGCAATATCTCCCAACCGCAATCGTGCGCGGCCTTCGCCCTGGGATGGAATCGTTTATCTTGATTCCTGTCATCATCTGTTCCGCCTGGATCTGTCTGGGAATGAACCAGCAGATCGAGTCGCTCCTGTTCGGAGCCGACTATAAATCCTGGTTCGCCACCCATTGGGGACTGAGATACGACCAAAGAAATGCCCTTGTCGTGGGGTTTGCGATGGGCTTTGCCATCGTTCCCATTATTTTCAGTATCTCTGAAGAAGCTCTATCCAACGTTCCGCGACATTTGATTGCCGGGTCTCTTGCGCTGGGAGCCACCCGTTGGCAGACCTTGGTCAAACTCGTGCTCATCTCGGCAAGCCCTGGGATCTTCTCCGCATCGATGATCGGTTTTGGCCGGGCCATTGGAGAAACCATGATCGTCCTCATGGCCACAGGAAACACCCCCATTATGGATTGGAGTCTGTTCAATGGCTTTCGTACGTTATCGGCCAATATCGCCGTGGAAATTCCAGAGGCTCCTCATGGCGGCACCCTCTATCGCATCTTATTCTTGGCGGCGATGCTCTTATTTGTGTTTACATTTCTCATCAACACAGTAGCGGAAATCGTCAGACAACGGTTACGGACCAAATACAGTCAATATTAATGCCTGCCCATTTCAAGAAATTCCTCGCCTCCGGCAACCTCTTCATCTGGGGATGCGCCGCCGGCGTCTCGGTGTCCCTGCTCATGGTCTTTGGGCTGTTGTTGTTGATCATGATCAACGGCCTAGCCTACTTTTGGATCTCGGATATTGTTGAACTTACCCTGAAAGATACACAGCATGTGACGGGGCAAATGGCCGGACGCGAAATCATCCCTCGCACTGTCACCACCGATCGCCCCGAAGGGAAAGGCCGTCTTCGTGTAAAGATCGGGAACCGCGATATATACGGGCTCGATTTCAAATGGGTCAACGACGACCAAATAGTGTCGGAAGCTTATCCGGCGGATGTTGTGCTCTTGGAGCGCCGCGAATGGGGCAACATGTATGCCAGGATCAAGGCTGTCTACAGAGGAGAGGCGATTCAGGCTGAAGGAAATGAAGCAGGGTGGATTGCCTTGGCGCCACTGATCGATGCAGCCAGTGATCTTCATCGACAGATCACCCAGATTGAAAAAGTTGAAATCGGTTCTATTAACGCAGACATCGAACAGGCCAGGTTGAAAATCCGTACATTCGAAATTGGCGCCGCCCCTCGATCCGATACGAGGGGGAGTGGGCAAATCGATGATCTCAAAGCTCAGGTTGTTGCCGCTGAATCCCGTTACCAAGAAAAAACCATCGAATTGGAAGCGCTCCGCGCTCAATTCGATGAATACTCTGTCGTCATGGTGGATGCGAACGGGCGAGAAAAGCAGATTCCTGTAGGACAGATCATCCGCGCCCTACGCCCGAACGAGATGGGTTTGTTTCACAAGAGCTGGATCTATCTCACCAATGTGTGGTCTGTCCTCAGCACCGAGCCTAGAGAAGCCAACACGGAAGGCGGCATTTTCCCGGCCATTTTTGGCACCGTGATGATGGTCATCATCATGAGCCTGATCGTCGTTCCCTTCGGCGTGCTTGCCGCACTCTATCTGCGGGAATATGCCAGACAGGGCGCCATGGTTCGGCTTGTGAGAATTGCCGTCAACAATCTTGCCGGCGTGCCCTCGATTGTTTTCGGTGTGTTCGGGCTAGGCTTTTTCATTTACGCCATCGGCGGGACCATGGACACCCTCTTCTTTCCCGAACGGCTTCCGACTCCGACGTTCGGCACCGGCGGTATTCTCTGGGCATCACTGACCCTGGCTCTGCTCACAGTACCGGTGGTCATTGTCTCCACAGAAGAAGGACTGGCCGCCGTACCCAGGGAGTTTCGTGAAGGATCGTTGGCGCTTGGCGCAACCAAGTTGGAAACGATGCTCAAAGTCGTGATACCCTCTGCCCTGCCTGGCATTCTGACCGGATTGATCTTGGCAATGGCCCGCGCTGCGGGCGAGGTGGCGCCGCTTATGCTGACAGGAGTCGTGAAGCTTGCGCCTTCGCTCCCCGTAGACGGTTCCTGGCCATTTCTTCACTTCGATCGGAAGTTCATGCACCTAGGATTTCATATATACGACGTAGGCTTCCAGTCCCCCAATGTGGAAGCAGCGAAACCAATGGTCTATATCACTACGCTGGTATTGATTACTGTCGTTGTCCTGTTGAATCTCACGGCGATTGTCCTTCGTAACCACCTGCGCAAGAAGTACGCAGGGTCAGTGTTATAGAGGATTGTTATGCCGCCTTCTCCACCTTCGACAGAGCAACGGTCCCAATTGGAAGGGCTCACCCCGCAAAGGCTCAACGTGCAGGACGATCATCGACAGTCGCCTGGCCATGATTCCAAGGCTCACGCCGTCAAGCTTGCCTTGAGTCAGGTCGACTTTTTTTACGGAGACCGGCAGGCACTCTTCAAAATCAATATCGAGATTGTCCAAAATCAGGTCACGTCGTTCATTGGACCATCCGGCTGTGGAAAATCGACCCTGCTGCGATGCCTCAATCGGCTCAACGACTTGGTTGAAGGATCTCGATTGGAAGGCACCATGCTGCTCGACGGGACAGATATCTATGGTCCTGATGTGGATATCACCGACCTCAGAAAACGTGTCGGGATGGTCTTTCAGAAATCGAACCCCTTTCCGAAATCGATCTACGAAAACGTGGCCTATGGGCCGCGTCTTCATGGAGTCAAAAACCGTGGCCAATTGGATCAGATCGTGGAAGAGGGGCTCAAGGGCGCAGGGCTCTGGGAGGAAGTGAAAGATCGTCTTCAGGCAAGCGCCTTCGGTCTCTCCGGGGGACAGCAACAACGGCTGTGCATTGCCCGCGCGCTCGCGGTCAAACCGGATGTCCTGTTGATGGACGAACCCTGCTCGGCGCTGGACCCTGTGGCCACCGCAAAAATTGAAGAATTGCTCTTTTCCTTGAAGCAAGACCTGACGGTTGTTATTGTCACTCACAACATGCAGCAGGCGGCGCGGGTATCCGATTGGACGGCGTTTATGTACCTCGGAGAAATCGTGGAGTTTGGCCTCACGAAGCAAATCTTTACCACGCCGGCCAAGAAACAGACCGATGACTACATCACCGGACGATTTGGGTAAATAATATGCCACAACGCCACTTTGACGATGAACTCGCAGACCTGAAGACCAAGCTTCTGCGAATGGCCGCGCAGACGGAAGATCAGATCGACAAGGCCCTCACCGCATTGGTCACGCGTGACTCGGCCCTGGCCCGTGAGGTCATCGAACGGGACCACGAGATCAATGCATTGGATGTGGAGATCGACGAAGAGAGTATCCGGTTGCTCGCCCTCCATCAGCCTGCCGCGCGGGATCTGCGGCTGGTGACGACGGCGATGAAAATCGCCACCGAGCTCGAGCGAATCAGCGACCTGGCAGAGAATGTCTGTGAGCGGACAATCGAGTTGAACGAAGAGCCGCAGCTCAAACCCTACATCGATATCCCGATGATGGGTAACATGGCGCGGATGATGGTGAAACAAAGCATCGATGCCTTCGTGAAGGACGATTCCACGCTTGCCCGGAAGGTGCTCACGGACGACGATTACGTCGATGATCTCATGGAACAGTTGTTCCGCGAACTGCTCTCGTTCATGATCGAGGACACTCAGACGATTTCACGCGCCATTCGCTTGAGCTTCATTGCCAAATATCTCGAGCGGATGGCCGATCATGCCACGAATATCGCCGAGCTGGTGGTCTATCTCGTGGAGGGCAA
>JANOOS010000473.1:0-8074 GCA_031421455.1 Nitrospira sp. | reverse complement strand
GGAAGCCAGTCTTTCTCTGCGGAAAATCGACGCGGCCGAGGTCATCGTCCGCGAATGTTACGCACTTATGGGGGGACATCATGATGCTCACCGGTCTGTTGGAGCGGCAGGAGGCTAATGGCATTGGGCAACGTGGACAGGGATCACAGTCGTATTCACCGGTTGGTGGAGTAAGGCGCGCGCCGATGTTTCGCAAGACGCAACAGATTCACTTAGTCGGGATCGGGGGATCGGGGATGAGCGGCATCGCCGAGGTGTTGCTGACGCTGGGGTACAAAGTGACAGGCTCGGACTTGCAGGCTTCCGATACGACGCGAAGATTGGAAGAACTCGGGGGGCGCATCTTTGTCGGCCATCATGAGTCGAATGTGGGGGAGGCCCAAGTGGTGGTCATCTCTTCCGCCGTGTCGGCGCAGAACCCCGAGGTCGTGGTGGCCAAGTCGAAGCAGATTCCTGTGATTCCCCGGGCCGAGATGCTTGCGGAACTGATGCGATTGAAATTCGGGGTTGCCATTGCCGGCGCTCATGGAAAAACCACGACGACCTCGATGGTCGCCAATGTACTGGCTCAGGGTGGGTTGGATCCGACGATGGTGATCGGTGGCAAAGTGAATGCGTTGGGGAGTCATGCCCGCCTTGGTCGAGGCGATCTCCTCGTGGCGGAAGCTGATGAGAGCGACGGGTCGTTCCTTCGTCTGTCTCCGACCGTTGTCGCGGTCACGAATCTTGACAGGGAACATTTGGATCACTACGGCAGCATGGAACGCATCAGCGCGTGTTTTCTCGAGTTTATCAACAAGGTGCCGTTCTATGGGCTGGCCGTATTGTGCGCCGACGATGATCGGCTGAGGGCGCTTTTCCCGAACATCGTGAAGCGCTATCAGACCTATGGGCTCAGTGAGCGTGAAGGTGTCACGCCTGACTTCTTTGCGACAGAGATCAGCTTGAACCAATGGGGCGCTGAGTTTCGGGCGCAGTTCCGTGGGCGCAATTTGGGTCCGTTCCGCCTGGCTGTGCCGGGTCGGCACAATGTCTCCAACGCGCTTGTGGCGATTGCGATCGGCATCGAATTGGATGTGCCTGTGGATCTCATCAGGAAAGCGCTGGCGGCCTATGCCGGGGTTGAGCGCCGTTTTCATCTGCGAGGAGAAGCCAATGGGATTATGGTCGTGGACGACTACGGGCATCATCCAACCGAGATCAAGGCCACCCTCGCCGCAGCGAAGCAAGGCTGGAAGGACCGGCGGCTGGTGGTGCTCTTTCAGCCGCATCGCTATACCAGGACGCGAGATTTGCTGGAGGATTTTGCGAAGTCGTTTGACCAATCAGACATATTGTTCTTAGCTGATATTTATGCGGCAGGGGAGCAGCCGATTCCCGGAGTGTCCGGAGCCAAGTTGGCCGACGTTATTCGTGCGTCAGGCCATCCGTCCGTAACCTTTGTGGAACACAAGGAGCAGTTGGTGGATCAGGTATTGCCCCATCTGAAATCGGGGGATCTCGTCATTACATTAGGGGCGGGGGATATTTGGAAGACGGGGCTTGGGTTATTAGCCCGATTGACCCCCGTCGGATGATGCCATGAAGCGAGGTGCCCGACGTGTCACGACCGCTGCGAAAGCTCATGCGCAGTTCACGCAGGCGGATGTCCGGGCTGCGGTAGCGGGCCTCCGGGGATCTGTATCCTTCCAGGCTCCGTTGAGCGAGTACACCTCGTTCAAGATCGGAGGGCCGGCGGATGTCGTGGTTGAACCGGCTGATATTGAAGATGTCTGTCTGGTCGTTCAGCAGGCGCGCAGGCGCAAGATCCCGTTGTTTGTCCTTGGTGGAACAAATTTATTAGTCCGGGACGGGGGAATCCGCGGCATCGTGATGAGCTTGGTGCGGTTGCGGGGGATCAAGGAAGAACCGGGGTCTGTGCTCTATGCCGAAGGGGGAGTTGGGATGCCGACATTGATTGGATACGCCATTCGCCATTCCCTCGCGGGATTGGAATGGGCTGCGGGAATTCCCGGAACTGTGGCCGGCTGTGTGGTGATGAATGCCGGAACGAAGCTCGGAGAAATGAAGGATTCGGTCAAGGCTGTTCGCATGGTGAACATGAAGGGCCAGCTCGTGGAGGTGGAAGCACCCCAGGTGAGGTTCGAGTATCGACGGGCTTTGTTGCCACATGGCGTCGTCGTCGGGGTGTGGATTCAGTTGAAGCAGGGGGTTCGATCTGAAATCCAGCGAGTGGTCAAGGACTACCTCCATTATCGGCGGGACACACAGCCGCTCGCAATGCCCAGCGCCGGTTGTGTGTTCAAGAACCCTCCGAGCGATTCCGCCGGTCGATTGATTGAGGCGGTTGGCCTCAAGGGTGCACGCGTCGGCGATGCGGAGGTCTCGATGAAACATGCCAACTTCATGGTGAATCGGGGGCAGGCGCGCGCGGCGGATGTGACGGCGCTGATCGGGAAGGTCCGCAGCGCTATTCGCCGGCTGGCAGGTGTGCGGTTAGATCTTGAACTCAAAATCGTCGGAGAGGCCTAGCAGCATGCGCGAGCCCCGTCTGACAGAACGACCCCTTTTGACCCGCGCCCGTATCGGGGTGCTGATGGGAGGACAATCGGCTGAGCGCGATGTGTCGCTCCGGACGGGCGCTGCAGTGCATCGGTCGCTGGCCCGCCGCGGCTACAACGCGGTGACGATTGATGTAGGACCGATGCTCTTTCGGGATTTGCGCGACCAGAAGATCGAGCTAGTGTTTCTCGCATTGCATGGACCGGGCGGGGAAGATGGTTCGATCCAAGGGTTTCTGGAAACCCTTGGAGTTCCCTACACCGGCTCCGGTATCCAGGCCAGTGCGATCGGCATGCATAAAGTCACGACGAAAACCCTCTTGGCCTCAGCGCGCATTCCTGTGCCGGACGGCACAGTGGTGAAGCGTGGAGAAGAAGTTTCGCGCACCACTGCGATGCGGACGGCGAAATTACGCTGGCCCGTCGTGGTGAAGCCCGCGTCGCAAGGGTCCACGATCGGCGTCACCATCGTGCGGAAGCCGGCACAATGGCGTGACGCCCTGGCTTTGGCTCACCGCTATGACGTGGATGCCATGGTTGAGGCTTACATTCCCGGGCATGAGGTCACGGTGTCGATCATTGGGCGGCAGCATGCATCCCCGCTGGTACTTCCTGCTGTGGAAATTGTTGCGCCAGGCGGTTTTTACGATTTTTCGGCGAAGTATGAAAAGGGGAAAACCCAGTACCTCTGCCCTGCACCCTTGGACGCGGCGGTAAGCAGGCAGATTCGGATGTTGGCGCTGCGTACCTATGAGGTGCTGGGTTGTGAAGGTGCGGCCCGGGTCGATTTCCGGATCACCCCGCGTGGCCGTCCTGTTGTGTTGGAGATTAATACGGCGCCGGGCATGACCGAAACAAGTTTATTGCCGATGGCCGCGGCGCAAGTTGAAATAGACTATGACGAGCTGACCGAGCGGATTCTCGAGTCGGCTCTTGTTCGCGCAGCCCGCCGTGACCGTCCGTCAGAGGAAGGGAGCATGTCGTGAAGGTGTTTTTGCGGAAGAAAGCGGCTCCTGCAATCGGCCATCGGGTGAACCAATGGAGGGGCGCGCGTGCCAGTCAGGTTTCGGATCATCGGCAACAGGCGCGTCGGGAAAAGCTCGTCTCGCGAGGGCGACGCGCATTGCGCATAGGACAATGGATCGTCGGCCTTGCAGTGTTGGCTTGGGGTCTGACTGCGGCCACGCAAGAGATGGGACCGGTTCTGCAGGACTGGCTGGAAATCCGCGAGATAGAGGTCGAGGGTATTCACCATGTGACGAGGCCGGAAGTGTTGGAACGGCTCGTCTTGAAGCCTGGCGTGGGGCTCCATCAAGTCAGCACAGCGTTTCTCGCCGAGCGAGTGCAGGCGCATGCCTGGATTAAGGAGGCGACGATCGAACGTAGGCCACCGCATCTGCTGCATGTCACCGTATTGGAACGTACGCCGGCTGCCATTATTCGGATGGGCACGGACCATTGGTTGAGCGATGAGAGCGGATATCTTCTAGCCAAGTTGGGCCGACAGGATGATGAAACGCTGCCATTGTTGACCGGGCTGGAGTTTCAGGCCGTTCAACGCGGCGAGGCCCGTATTCGCAATGCGATTCAGTCCGGGGTCGTGCTGGCCAAGCTTATCGCCAGTACCCTCGATGGGCGGATTGAAGTGGATCTCGCGAATCCTGCGAATGTAGTGGCGTTAGCCAATGGAGTGCGATTTCAGTTTGGTAACGATTCTCTGGTTGATCAGTGGGAGCGGTTCCGGAAAGTGAAACCGTCTTTTAAGACTGCCTCCTCCGAAGGTCGGAAGCGCGAGGTGACGGAAATCGATTTGCGTTATGACAACCGTGTCATTGTACGGGAAAGGGTGTGAGGGCTGTGCCAAAGCGTGATCAAATTCTTGTTGGGTTGGATATTGGGACTACCAAGATCTGCGCCATAGTTTCGGAAGTTACCGATGAGGGGGCGCTCAACATCATCGGGGTCGGATCCAGCCCATCGCGAGGGCTTCGCAAAGGCGTCGTGGTCGATATCGAGAGTACGGTGGAATCGATCAAGAAGGCGGTGGAGGAAGCCGAGCTGATGGCGGCGGTCCAGATCAATTCTGTCTATACCGGCATCGCCGGAAGCCACATCTCTGCGGAGAACTGCAAAGGGGTTGTGGCGCTCAAAAAGGCAGAGGTATCGCGGGAAGACATTCAGCGTGCGATCGAAAGCGCGCGGACCCTGGCAGTCGTTCCCCATGAACGGCGGATTCTTCATGTGCTGCCTCGTGAGTTCATGGTGGATGGGCAAGAGGGGGTACGGGAGCCGTTGGGTCTGTCCGGAAACCGTCTTGAAGTCAATGTCCACGTGATTACCGGCGCGGTGACTTCAGCGCAGAACATCATCAAATGTGTGAATCGCGCGGGGCTCGATGTTGTGGATATCGTATTGCAGCCCTTGGCCTCCAGTGAGGCGGTCCTCAGCCAGGAAGAGCGCGATCTGGGGGTCGTAATGATCGATCTCGGAGGTGGAACGACCGACCTCGCCATTTTCTTCGACGGGAGCATTCGGCATTCTGCGGTCTTGCCGATCGGCGGACAGAATTTGACGAAAGACCTCGCAATTGGGCTGCTGACCTCTCAGACCGAGGCCGAAAAGATAAAGCTGCAGCATGGGATTGCCCGAACGGGATTGGTGCATGGTCATGAAACCGTGGGGGTCCCGTCGGTCGGGGACCGCCCCGCACGGACGTTTTCACGCCGTGACATTGCCGAAATTCTTGAGCCGCGGGTCGAGGAAATATTCGAACTGGTTCGCCGGGAGATTGCCCGCGCAGGCTATGAGGGTGTGCTGGGGGCAGGGGCGGTGATTACAGGCGGAACGTCGTTATTGGAAGGGATGCCCGATGCGGCAGAGCAGATGTTGAATCTTCCGGCTCGGCGCGGCGCGCCCAGTGGGATCGGAGGGCTTCGCGACATCGTCAGTAATCCCATGCATGCCACGGGTGTCGGCCTGCTCCTCCATGCCCGGCACCACGCTGAGGAGATGGCCACGGCCGGCCTGCGCAGTGGACGGCCGTTCAATAAAATATTCGATCGGATGAAGTCCTGGATGTTCGAGTTTTTTTAACCATTGCGCGCGGTGGATGGCCGCTACGCGAATTCTATTAAGGGAGGTGTCCTGATGTTTTCATTCGAAGAGGATGTTGTGTCCCCCGTTCGGATCAAAGTGATCGGTGTCGGTGGCGCCGGGTGCAACGCGCTTAACACCATGATCATGTCCGGATTGGCGCGGGTCGATTTTATCGCGGCAAATACCGATCTGCAGGCGTTGGATCGGTCGCGGGCGTCCTATAAGGTTCAACTGGGTCCTGAGCGGACCAGGGGACTCGGTGCCGGGGCGAAGCCGGAAGTCGGAAAGGACTCGGCATTGGAAAGTAAAGATCAGATTCGGGAATGCCTTGAGGGCGCCGACATGGTGTTTGTGACCGCGGGGATGGGCGGTGGAACCGGGACGGGCGCCGCGCCGATCGTCGCGAGTATCGCACGTGAGCTCGGTATCTTGACAGTCGGGGTCGTAACGAAGCCTTTTGCCTACGAAGGTCATCGCCGGATGGTTCATGCGGATGAAGGGATTCGAGACCTCCGCCGCCATGTGGATACCTTGCTCGTGATTCCGAATCAGCGATTGCTCGGTATTGTCGACAAAGCGACGCCGCTGCTCGAAGCCTTCAAGGTGGCCGATGATGTCCTTCGGCAGGCCATTCAAGGGATCGCGGATGTGATCACGACTACTGGTCATGTCAATGTGGACTTTGCCGATGTCCGTACCGTGATGTCGCATACGGGTCGCGCCGTGATGGGCATGGGAGTGGCGCGTGGGACGAATCGGGCGATCGAAGCGGCGCAAAAGGCGATTTGCAGCCCGTTGTTGGAGGAAGGCAGTGTCGAGGGTGCGCGAGGTGTGTTATTGAATATCACCGGCGGGCCCAACATGTCGCTGCACGAGATCGAGGAAGCGGCTACGATCGTACAACAGACGGCCGATCCCGAGGCCAATATCATTGTCGGACAGGTGATCAACCCCGATATGGGAGACGACTTGGTCGTGACGGTGATTGCCACCGGATTTGAATGGGAGGGGCAGCCTGCTCAAGTTCCCGTGGCAGCGGCTCGGGCTCCCCGCACCGGGCAACAGGCGATGGCCGGCGCCGGCCAGACGATGGGGGAACGATCGTATGCGGAGCGACCGTTCAAAGATCTCGACCGTCCGACCTTCTTGCGGCGGATGGGAGATGGAAGAGAGCAGATGGAACGAACTGCGGCGGTTACCGACGATGAATGGGATGTGCCCACGTTCCTGCGCAAGCAGGCCGACTGAGCCGATAGGTCTATAGGGGCGAGTAGTCTCAGTGGAGTATAGCCATGAGCGCAGCGATCATTACGGTTCCTGCCTTCGCGTCCTCGCGCGACGGCGTCCGGCATTTTTTCGGCACGCGGTGCCATGCAGGTTCGCTCGCACTTGATGTCGGGGCGCCAGCACGTCAGTCGGGGGAGCAGGGGCGCGGCTGGCTGCTGTCCGTCAAGCAAGTACATGGGACCGATGCTTTGGTGGTGGATCGTCCACTCACCGAGATAGATCGGTTTCCTGGCGGATGGGACGCGCTGGTGACCGATCAGCCAGGCGTAACGGTGGCGGTGCGCACGGCGGACTGTGTCCCCGTGCTTGTACATGATCCGCGCCGGCGTGTCGTGGCGGCAATTCATGCCGGTTGGCGTGGTGCTGTCGCCGGGATTGTTCCAAAAACCTTCAGGCTGATGGCGAACAGATTCGGGTCGATGCAGTCGGATCTGCGAGTTAGTATTGGACCCTCGGCTGGTCCTTGCTGCTATGAAGTAGATGATCCGGTGCTCGACCAGCTCCGAATGGGATTGCCTGATTGGAAGTCGGTGGTGCGTGACTATCAAGGGCACAAGGCTCGGCTGGATCTCAAGGCCCTGATCCGTCGGCAAGTGGAAGGAGAGGGTGTTTCCCCGCCCTCTGTTTCATCGGTGAACCTCTGTACAATCTGCCATGATCAGCTCTTTTACTCCTATCGGAGGGAAGGCCGGGTGAATGGGACGATGGTCAGCGGGATCACTCTGCTCTCTCACCGATAGGAGTAGGTCTGGGTCTGTGCGCTGACATTTGCTCGGCGGTTTCTGTACAATACTTCAGAACTTCAGAAGAGAGATGGTGCTTCAGCTGTGGCTGATCGATGAGATGGATCAGCCAACGGGTGGTCCAATCGGAGAGAAGATTCGGCTCGTTTTGGAGGAGATCCGGTGAGGGAACGCGGCGTCCCAAATCAAACGATTATGAGCAAGATTACGTTCATCGGAGGAGGTCAGATGGCTGAGGCCATGATTGGAGGTCTCCTCTCGGGGCAGGTCTGTTCTGCTGAGTCGATATGGGCAACGGATCCCGTTTCCGATCGCCGAGATCGCTTGAAAAGCCAATTCGGCATTCTGGTTGGTTCTGCCAACCGTGAAGCGGTTGCCTGGGCTGAT
>JANOOS010000472.1:0-7914 GCA_031421455.1 Nitrospira sp. | reverse complement strand
AATCCGATCCAACCCCGTCTGAAGTGACTGGAGCGCCGCCGACATCGCATGGGGCTCTTGGCGGCCCACATCATGGAGAATCGGAAGCAGATTCGAGGCCATCTGCTCGATAACCTGAAGCTGTACTGTCGACGCTGATTTGCCAAGATTCGTAATCCCATGCAAGAGAATCCCGTAGAGCTTCGGACGCACCGTTTCGTTGGCCCCTTCAGCGAGCTGTTTCACCACCGTCTGAATTTGAGCCAGCCATTGATGCGCTTCGAGGGCGAATAACCCGATCACTTCCTTTTGGAAACTGGCATCCGCAAGATCCTGCGCAGGGGACCGCACAGTCCATCGCTGCTCGCCAGACCGAGACGCCGTTCCCTCTTCCGGCCCAGACGTTATGGACTCGACAGCATCTTTGATTGCACTTGCGAGAGAGTCCAAGCCATCCAAAAGCGCCGTAAACTGATCGGATGCCTGAGGGAGGGGATCAGATGCCTTCTCACCGGTCTCATCTTCGGGAAACGATGCCCGTGCGACATCTGGCGGCTCCAGCGTTTCGATGACCGACACGAGGGGAGTACAGCTCAGATCCATCTGCCGCCCATCCTGACCATAGCCCGTATCACTCTCGACCCAGACGACCGGCCGGAGTGGAAAGCGCGTATTGATGCGTATGACAGATCCGACTTCGCCGGTAGTCAATCGTACCGACGTACCCAAGGGATATGCCGATAACTCCTGTATCAAGGTTTTTACGATTTCGCGAGGGAAGGCTGTCCGCTCCGCTACCACCAACTCTCGTACCGCTTCGTGGGGGAAAAATCGGCGACGATAGCCGCGTGGGCTCACGAGGGCGTCAAAAACGTCTACCAGTCCGATGATCTGGGCGAACTCATTGATCTGCCGTTCCTTCAGCTTGTTCGGATACCCCTGCCCGTTCCATCGCTCATGGGCCTGGCGCACGACTTGTGCCAGCCAGTCATACTTCAAACCCGCCTTTTGAATTGCCTGATAGCCGAGCTCTGGATGTTGTTCGATCAACGCGCGTTCATCAGAGGTTAGGCGACCCGGTTTAGCAATCAGCGATTGCGGCACAGCAAAGAGCCCAACATCGTGCAGGAGCCCCGCGAGGGCAAGCCGTTCCAGCTCTTTCCCATGATATCCCAGCCCCATGCCGACCTTCGTCGCCAGAATCCCGACATTCACGAGATTCGTAATCAGCGGAGGGCCTGCCGGACCGCTCATAGCCTGAACGAGCATTCGGTCGCTTCTTTTGAGCGCCGCCACAACTTCCGTCGCCAGGGCAGACAGGGGCTCTAAATCGAGTGCGTCTTGCCGCTGCACAGCAAGAGCCAATCCCGTCAATTGCTCCTGCGCTCTGCGATACCAGTCGGCCGTGCTGTGTTCGTTCATATCCTGAGATCGTCCTCACCGGACATTCGATCGTACATCATACTAGGTGTGACCCGAAGGCTGAAGTGGAAATGGCCAATGGTAAATGGTCGGAATGGATTAGGGTTCGATCCGATAAATTCAGGACACTCCACATTACACATTCAAAATTCAACATTCGGCCTCAGTCCGCCTGGAGTGCCTGATCGATCGCGGCACGTTGAGCCCGCCCATGCTCCACCCACAGGCGAATGGCATCGCCCATCATGTGCAACCGCGACGTCACTGATTCTATCCGCGTGGCAGCCAGAAGTACTCGTCGCTGCGTTACCATGGTCAGCAATACGTGAAGACCTGTGAAAAACATCATGGCCGAACCGGCATTCACCTGCTGCGCCTCTGCGCGCAGCTGCGCGACATCTTGCAGAGAGGCTTCGAGGGCTACCCTATGTGCGGAGAGCTCACTCCCGGCCATCTTGAGAAGGCGCATCTTCTTCATAATTTCTGGCACCTGTGCATCAATCGCTTTCAGAAACGACTCTTCGGCTTCGGACACCCGGGCAAGATATCCTTGAACGATCGTGGGGTCGATACCCTGGACACCGGCCTGAATCTGCCCTTCCATCTGCTCGATCAGGCTCCGAATCACGTTACGCCCGGACCCCGTATCAGAGGACTGTTTATTTTGTAGTTCCTGAAGCGTTTTCAGAAACTTTTCGGGAGAGAGACCGGCATCAACTATCTCAGCCACCGCACCGCTTCCTTCGTCGTCGAAGGAGACGCCCGTCGCCTGGGTCAATGCTGTATGGATCTGTCCCAGTTGTTTACAGAGCGAAAGAAAGCCCTGAGAGGATCCCGCCTTCAGTGGATCCTGGAGGGCTTCGATAAACGGAAGCGCCGCGAAACTGGCGTGCGTGACACATGGAAGATCGATCGTGGCGGCAGAGCCTCCGAGACTCGTCACTCCTGCCGACATTGTATGAATCAGCTTGGCATGCCTCTCCGGTGCCGGCCCTTGTTGCAGCTCGTCAAGAGCGTCATGAATGCGCTGAAGCCATTCGTGCGCTTCCTGAACGAAGAGCACGATCAGCTCTTGCTTGAAATCATCTGTGGTGTCGGCAGCCATGATGTCAGTTCGTCACAATAGTGGCAATCCACGAAAAAGAATCGTACAGGATCAAGGCCGTCGTTTTCCGCTTCCCAACTGGGAAGCCAATCCCGCGATCTCACCAAGCTTTCTCGCCATTTCTTCAAACCGTTTGGTGGCGAGCTCGGCCTCTTGTTCAGTTTCTGTCATTCGCTTCGCGAGCAGGCTATTTCGTTCCCGTTCCATCTGAAGTAATGCTTCAAACTCATGGGCTTTCAGCGAAGCAGGCTCAGTCTCTGAGATGCGCGTGGCAAGCGCGTTGGTTTTTTTTCGTTCTTCTGCGAGCGCTTCTTCTAAGCTGCCTGCTCGCACAGCAAGCTGCTCACTCGCGGCCACACGATGAGTCAAATCCCTCGTACGTTCCTCTTCCTGCACAAGCTGTTGCGACACTAGTTGGTAGCGAGTCGCCGTCTCTTCCATCTCGGTCATCTGTTCAACCAGTTGCGTAGCAGCCTGGCGCTCAGCCTGCAACGCTGCCTCCAGCTCCCTCACACGCCCGCCCAGACTTTCCGCCACAGATGCTTGCATCTTGGCCTCAACGGTCTGCGCTCTTTCAACTTCCAGCAAAGATTCAAGCTCTTGTACCCGAACGGTGGCACTGTCAAGCTCTGCAACTTGCTTCTTCAGCTGAGCTGTTTGCTCTCGCTCCTGTGCCAACATCGATTCAAGTTCCTTAACGCTGTCCAGCTGTTCTTCGAATTGCACCACTCGCTGTGCGCTGTACGCCACGCGACCTCGTTCGATCCGAAGCTCTTCTTCCAGTGATTTCACTTGTGTCACTGCTTGCCTGCGGGTTTCTAATTCATCCCCGCTCACACTGAATCCGTGAATTGACTCAATAGGCTCAACCACCTTCTCGACCGTCTTCGCCACAGGCATAGCTGTTCTTTGCCGCTTGGCCAACAGCTCGATCACGCGATCCTTGAGAGAGGTGCCCTGGAATGGCTTTTTCAACACTCCATCGGCGTGACAAGATTCAGCTTGCTTCGTGACCTCATCATTAACGATGCCCGATATCAAGAGCACCGGCGTATTCGCTAACGCCCTCTGCGCACGCACGAACGTGCACACCTCGTAGCCGCTTCTATCAGGCATAATCACATCTGACACGACCACGTCAGGAGTCTCTTTGGCCAAATAGGCCAATGCCTCCTCACCGTTCGCCGCAAGAGTCACTCCAAATCCAGCTTCCGTCAGCAATCGTTCGGCAACTTTCCGGACTGCGATACTGTCGTCGGCAATTAATACTGTTGTCATAGTAGCTGCCTTTCCTTCAGAGCTCGTACTGCGTGAGGGTATCCTGTATCGCGCTTCCTAGTCTCTGTAATGCCACAATAGTCACATCGTTTCCGCCAATCGTAACTGAGCCTAGCGACTCAATATCCCTTTCGAAGCTCGGACGAATCGACGCTGCATCCGCCCTCGCAATAGTCGGCACATCGGCATCGATGCAGATGGCCATCGGCCCGCCGACGTGGCGAGCCACCAAACACAGTAACGGATCTCCCTGCACTAGGCGCCTCAGCCTGGCTGCCAAATCGTAGACCGGCATCACACAATTATCTCGCTTCAGCATGGCCTGTACGAACGGAGTTCGACTCGGTATCGGGATAGTCGCAGCCCAAGGCAACACTTCCCTCACATCCTCAATCCGTGCGGCCAGCTTCATTCCACCGACGGAAAATACCACTATCTTCCACGATCGTTTCGTGGCCTGAACCTGCTGCTCTTCACGAGTGGCCCTCAGCATGATCCACCGATTGCTGCAGGAGTTGCCTCAACCGTCTGTTTGGCCTTCCCTATTAACACAGTAGCTGCATCGGCCAACTCACCTAGCACCCACGAAGGATTCAGGATCAGTACCAATTGATCCTGATAGAGCATCATACCCCCAAACCAGCATCGTTCATCGCGCTGAAACTGTGGCGGCAACGGCAAGCAGTCTCTCCGTTCTACGTCGGTCAAGCCCACCACTTGTTCAACACCAACTGCACCGTGGGAGCGGCCGTTCGAGTACAACACCGTCTTTATATCGATGCCGGACAGGTCCACTGCCACTGAAAGTCGTTCTGCAAGATCCACCGGCTGATAGACAATCCCCGCCTCAGTCACAGCTTGTTCATGATCGATCGCTTCTTGTGTAAGAATGCCACGAACCCCAGCTGCGGGGAGAGCCAAATAGCTGAGCCCTAGACGGACGACCAAGAAACTGGCCGTCCCCACAAGCATGCTCGTCGAATTGTGATGGCCCCGTAAACTCATAATCGATACTTCCTGTTCGACTGTCAGATGCCAGGGACCGCTTCAAGGGCCTAATCCCTTGACTCTATTGATGCGTTATGGAGCCAGCGAGTCCGCCGTCGCGTCCGACGAGCCATCAGGGACTGCAGTGGCGTGCGTCTTCCGCACTAATAATCGAGCAGGGTCCAACACGAGAATCACACGCCCTTCCGGGTCAATCGTCGCGCCGCCGAAGCTTGAACGATCCAAGGACTTAAGAGATCCCAGCGGCTTAATGACTATTTCCTGACGCCCAAGTAATTCATCGACCAGCAGGCCAATCATCCCATCGGTCGTCCGCACAATGACAACCGGCTTCCCGATTTCTACCGGCATACAGCGTCGATTGAGAATCTGCAGGAGCGGCTGCACTTCGATCGCCTCGTCTCCGATATGCAAGATTGATCGTTCGCCCATCCGTTGATGTACGCCAGTGGTCAACATTGTGACTTCGCGCACCGCCGGCAGGGGGATTGCGTAGCGCTCACCCCCTGCTCGTACCATCAGAGCCGTGGCAATCAATAATGTGAGTGGGAGACTCAGGGTAAACTTCGTCCCCACATCTCGAACAGATTCGACATCGATGTGGCCGTTCATACTTTCAACGGCGCGCTTGACCACATCCATGCCGACTCCTCGCCCCGCCTGATTGTCGATCTTGTCAGCCGTCGAGAATCCCGGCACGAAAATAAATTTGATGACTTCGGACTCTGACATGGAACGGGCTACCTCAGGGCTAATCAGTCCTCGTTCTATCGCCTTGACCCTTATTTTTTCGACATCCAATCCAACCCCATCGTCTTCGACTTCGATCAACACCGCATTTCCGCGATGTACCGCATGGAGATAAATTGTGCCGGCTGCTGATTTTCCCTTCGATGCACGAATGGACGCAGGTTCGATCCCATGGTAAACCGCGTTGCGCACGAGATGAATCAGCGGATCGACCAGCCGTTCCACAACAGCCGTATCAACTTCCGTCTGGTCTCCGGACGTAACTAACCTCACTTCTTTCCCTGTCGCACGGGACATCTCGCGCGTGGCCCGGTGGAATCGGGTAAAAGGTGTGCCAATAGGCACCATGCGGGCCCGAGCGATTTCATCCCGCATGCAAAGGGTCAGCTGCGCCAAGTGACTCATGTCTTCATGTGAACGGCTGATCGAGCTGTTCAACTGTGTCATCGATTCTGAAATATCGGACGTGATCTCCTGGAGGTGGCGCGCCAATATTTTAAAATCCTCGTACCTGTCGAATTCAAAGTTGCCAGAGCCTCCGAGGCTGGTAACGCCTTGGGACAGATCGGGTGCTGAACAAGAGGAAGCGGTCAGAAGGGTAACGGCATGTTTCTCCTCAAACATATGGACAGACTCGACCAGCTGACCCTTATAAGCCAGTACTTGTTGTGCGAGTTGCTCCAGTGTGCACAGCCTCTGCTCGATCCGCCCTCGACCGATAACCAACTCACCGACTAGGTTCATCAACCGTTCTAAGCGATCACGGCTGACACGGATGACATCGCTATCATCTGAGACTTTACCTCCCGTCGCTTTGGCAGACTCAACTTTTTCATGATCGTACGATTTTTGGTCCACTAGGGCTTCGACCGGATGGACAGCTGAACTAGACTCCAGCACCTCCGTCATCGGCTGATTCAGTTGCTTGAGCTCTTGCATCGCGACGGCAAATTGCCGGCGCAGTAGGTCGAGAGATATGGAGTCCCGCCGCATCAACAGACGCACCACATCGACCGATCGCAACAGCACGTCTGTATGCCCAGGAAGAATCTTGACGCGCCCCTCGCGTACCGCCTCCATGAAATCTTCGACATAGTGCGTCAAGTCGCCGATCGACTGGAACCCCACGGTATAGGCTGAGCCTTTAAGTGTATGCGCCGTCCTGAAGAGTTGGTCGATCACCTCCGGATTGTGTTGTCCCTTTTCGAGGCGAAGTAATTGGGACTCGAGCGCTTCCAAATATTCCTGCGCTTCAGGGGCAAAATAGGACAGCACTTCCGCATCGAGAGCCGGCACAAGATAGTCCGGAGCGAACGATGTCGTCTCCGTCGGCGCCGCAGCAGACAGAATCGGGAACAATCCTGACACTTCATCTTTCCATCGTGCACTGATCAAGGGATCTTCAGCACCCCCGATCGCGACGACTTCCAATTGAGACTGAATCGAAATCACCATCCCGCGTAAGATCTCCAACGCCTTTGGCCAATGAGATTCCTCTATTGTCGACACTTCTTCCAAGGTCGATTCAAGCAAGGTCGCCATCAGAGCCAACCCCTCGTAACCGAAAAGCGCCGACGCTCCTCGGATCTTATGCGCCCACACATACTGCTCTTGCAGCTGTGCCGGAGTTGGCGCCACCCCATCAGGATGGTGGAGTGCCTTCGTGAGCGCATCCATCGCTTCCGATGCTTCGGCAACAAAAATGCCAATGAGGCCCTGTCGGTCAAATTCAGAACTCATGCCCGCCCTTTATATATCACCGTATTCGCAGGATGCTCAAAAAGGCGACCGTCTCACCCGCCCACCCTGGCGCATTGAATGGAGCCCTTCCAATTCTCTTTACCTCTCTTTAGGGAAGTGGCCGAGGCTGCCCTTTACTGCGTGCATCGAACGAGCACATTCCTATCGTGCGCGTTCTGCAAGCAAGAAGGGCACCTGGCCGCTTCCCCTTCTGCTGGCGGACTTTTTAGCATGTTGCTAGACTAACTTAAACTGGGCGACAGACGACGTCAGCCCTTCAGCCAGTTTCGCCATGTCTTCAACGGTCATGCGCGCCGAGTCCGTTGCTTTCTGTGTCTCAAGCGCACCGCCGGCGAAGTCCTTAATCGATCGGCCCACTTTGTCCGTCGAGACGGTTTGATTCACTGCGGCGCTGGCAATGGTCTCTGCCAATTCCGACGAACGCTGGGCGATCCCGGAAATTTCCTTAAACACTTCGTCCGTACGCAGCGCGGATGACGATCCGGCTTCCACCGCCTGAGTCTCCTGGTCCATGGCGACAACCGCATCGTGCGTTTCCGTCTGAATCACCTTCACGATGTCCGCGATTTCCCTGGTCGCTTGCGTCGACCTTTCAGCAAGCTTTCTAACCT
>JANOOS010000471.1:0-2068 GCA_031421455.1 Nitrospira sp. | reverse complement strand
CGAATCCAGCCGGCAAGCGTTGCAGAAATTGACGCTCCAGTTGTTGCGCGTCCAGGAAGAAGAGCGGCGTCGTATCTCGCGTGATTTGCACGATGACATCAATCAACGGCTCGCGCTGCTTGCCATGGATATCGAAGCGGTAGGACGGCAGCTCAGCTCCTCACCGGAGCACGTGGGCAGGGCCGTCCAAGAGATACAAGACCGGGTTGTGGAGTTGTCCGATGTGGTGCGTCACTTGGCCTATCAACTTCATCCTTCCATTCTCGATGACCTCGGCCTTCCGATCGCCTTGCAGCGGTTGGTGGATGATTTTACGGCTCGAAGCCGTATCCGGGGCAGCTTCGGACATAGGGATGTCCCCGCAGCCGTTCCTCAGGAGATTGCAAGCTGTCTCTATCGTGTAGCCCAGGAAAGCCTCAGCAACGTGGCTCGCCATGCCTCGGCGTCTCAAGTCGATGTGGAGCTGACTCGGTCTCAATCTGAACTGATCGTCACGATTACGGATAATGGAGTGGGATTCGACTCTGAACAATCTCTGAACGGATCGCATGGGCTGGGGTTGATCGGGATGAAAGAGCGAGTCGCCTTGGTGCATGGGGAATTACTGGTGAGTTCTGCTGTGGGGAAGGGAACGAGGGTGCAGGTGGCGGTGCTCGTTCCGGAGGGAGAGGCATGAGCAGGCCCCGGGTGCTCTTGGCCGATGACCATACTCTGGTGTTGGACGGATTCCGGAAACTATTGGAGGATCGGTGTGAGATCGTCGGTGCGGCGGAGGATGGCCGTACGCTGCTTCGAATGGCTCAGGAACTTCAGCCCGACATCGTCACGCTCGATATCTCGATGCCGGAGCTCAATGGGGTCGATGCCGCCAGGAAGCTGAAGAAGCTTCTGCCTCGCACCAAGCTGATCTTCGTGACGATGCACGCAGACCGGGCCTATGTGAATGAGGCCTTCAAGGCCGGCGCCTCCGGCTATCTGCTTAAGCGATCCGCCGGTTCAGAACTACTTCAAGCCATCCAATCGGTCATGGATGGGCAGTGTTATGTCACCCCCCTGGTCGCCAAAGGTCTGGTGGAGTCGGCCATTTCAGGGAAGATGCCGGCGGTTCTAATGGACAAGTCCTTGACTCCGCGCCAACGAGAAGTGTTGCAACTCGTGGCAGAAGGGAAGACAGTCAAGGAGATTGCGTCGGCCCTCACTCTCTCACCGAAGACCGTCGAGTTTCACAAATCGCAGATCATGACGCTGCTCGATCTCCACACCACGGCGGAACTCACAAAGTACGCCCTTCTCCACGGACTCCTCGCCTCCGAATAAGCGCAGACGGGGGACGGTTCGAGGTTCGAAGTTCGGGGTTCGAAGTTCCGAACACCTCGAACCTCGAACTCAGAACTTCGAACTTCAAGTCGCATGCACCTAGTGAGATTGCCTCATGGACCTAGGGAGATGCCTAGTGTGTTTGTCGTGCTTAACAGCTTATACGTAGCGCGCATGGGATTCGGTCAGGGTTCAGTTGCCGTTACTCTCAACCAGCAGGGGCGGATAGGGAAAGGTGAGTCGGCTGCGAGGGGCTTGTGGGTGCGCACAATGGCGTGCGCCGCGACGATGCCGTCGAGGTGAGAGAGCCGAAGAAAAGTGAGCAACGGAATCACCAAACAGGGCATGGGAGGCTGTTACTTATGAAGGTCAATCAACAGAGATGGTGGAAAATGTTTGTGGTTGCCGGGGCCGCCGTGGCGCTGGTGGCCGGGATGGTATCTGCTGTCCCCAGCGTCTACGCTGGTGGCACGATCAAGGGCGACGACGACAAGTGGATTTCCGTCGGAATGGGTATGCGTTCAAGTTTCAACATGGTGGAAGATGGGTCGCCGAGCCAAGCACAATACAGCAACAACTTTGGGGTCAACAACGCTCGTATTTATATCAACGGGAAGATCCACAAGTACGTCGGTTTTGAGTTCAATACGGAATGTTTTAACTGTACGGTCGGCTCAAATCCGGCAGGTCAGTTTGGGGCTACTTCCAATGTCGGTATGTTGGATGCGATCGGGAAGTTCAACTTCCCGAT
>JANOOS010000470.1:0-2367 GCA_031421455.1 Nitrospira sp. | reverse complement strand
GCAGGAAGCGTTGGCGGTTCGGAAGATCATGGAGCGGGCCAAGGGCTACCTGATGCGCTCGAAGAAGCTGACGGAAGAAGAGGCCTTCAAACTCATTCAGCGGCAAAGTATGGATTTCAGAAAGTCGATGCGCGAGATCGCTGAGGCCGTGCTGTTAGCCGGAGAACTCGACCAGCGGGCTGAAAAACAGCGTGGATAGGTCTGGTCTGCTAAGGAGTCTATCGAGGCGCTAGTTTTTTTGATGATGAGGGGCTAGAACGTATTCGCTCTTCTTCTTGCTCCGCCAGTTTCTTCTTGATTTCCAATAGTTCCTTCCTAAGCTCGTCCATATCGGCATCTCGCTGGGCGGATTGCCCCTTCACAGGCGTCGGTGATTGCGAGGAAGTCGGGCGCACGTCCGGCGTGACAGGCATTGTGGCAAGCAAGTTATAATCGATCACGACGGTTGTGTCGGTTGAGCGAGCGGTTCGATAGCTATCGGGACGCTTGGCGGATTCCGGGACAAAGTGCACCGTGCGGTTTAGAAATCCTACCGGACTGACTATGCGACGATTGGCTACGGTACTCGTTTCAGCCTGTTCCGTCCAATGGCGATAGGCGATCAAGGTCAGATACAGTGATTGTCCGTAAGCGTAGAGCGTACCCTCTGTCGACTGCTCGGATATCGTCCCCGGCTTCTGTTCCGAATCACAAACTCCGGGGAAACGAACGTCAGACAGGCAGAAGACCGTCCCGGCGGATTGTGATTGGGGCTGCGCACCGGCTTGGACGACACGAAACCCAACCTGTTGATCCGATGCGGCTCTAGCGAGTCCCGCGACGAGAAGCGGCGTCAGATATTCTAGATCCTCATCCCCAAACGCTCGAACGGCCTCCAGTTTGCCGGCGTTGCCGGCCAGGTTTCCCAAGACCCCTCGGGTATCTTTGACGACCACGCCACGAAGAACCCGCGCCATCGTGTCTGCCGACAACGTGATGGGGTGGGAGGCTTGAAAAGACCGATCGGGAATCCGTTCCATGTATACGGCTCCGCGGTTGGATTCATGGATCGTGACGTCGAGATCAGGGGCTGTTGCGCAGGCAGATAAGGCCAGAATGGCTCCGGTCAGCAGGGCAAGGGTAAGTCGCGGATGATGAGACATGGGCAATTCCTACAGTGTATTTGCGTCGGCAGTCTAGCATAACTGAAAAGGGACAGACACCGACAATCTTCTACGGGGTGTGAATGAAAATCCGACGACTTGACAAGGAGGGCCATAGACTCCGAATATGAACCCCCTTCCCATTATACGGGCTGACCGATTATGTCTGAAGCCACAGCTCCCCGCCCCTACTCCTGGTTGCCGGTCCTTCTCGGTGTGCTGACAATCGCCACGGTGAGTATCGGCGCAATCGCGTTCCGTTACGTCGAAAACCGCATGATTGCAACCGCAGGCGAAACCCTGGCCCATACAGCCGCCGAAGTCTCGGACAAACTGGACCGATTTCTCATTGAACGGCATGGCGATGTGCTGATGATGGCAAGGACGTTCAGCGTGCAGCCACAGAATCGGGAATTTCAGTCAGCCTATATCGCCGGGGTCAAGATCGCATACGCGGATTACATATGGATCGGCGCAACGGATGCGCAGGGAAAGATAGTAGTGGCCACTGACTCGAGTACGGTAGGGCGGGATTACAGCGCCGAACCCTGGTTTCAGGCCGTGCGCCATGGGCTAGGAGTCCATCTGGGGGACGTAGAGCCATTCGCAGTGATGGGCGGTCCTGACTCCATAGCCGTGACGGCTCCCATCACCGGGCCGTACGGGGAATTTCTTGGAGCTGTGACGACCCGGGTGGGGATTCCAGGGCTTGAAGACGTCATGACGAGGACTCTTCTGGCTTTCCGGCAGCGGGAAGGATTTTGGGGAGCGCTGGAATACCAGTTCCTGACTGAGCAGGGGATTGCCTTCATCGATTCCGATCTCGATCATAAGGGCAACGTCAATCTCAAACAACTTGGCCTGCCGTCGGCGCTGTTAAGCGAAACGTCCCTATCCAGTTACGTCGAGGAGGAGCATTTGCGCCGTCATGTGCCGGTCCTCACCGGCTATGCCAAGACTCTAGATTCTGGCAAGTTTGAGGGAATGCGTTGGACAGTGCTCATGCGTATGGATCGGAGCGATGTGCTGGCGCCGATTCGAGAAGTTCTCTGGAACCTTGGTCTGGCCGGCGGCGCCGTGGTGATTCCAACGTTTGGACTCTTGGTCTGGACTGTGACCCGCGTGAAGAGGGAATATCGGCACGCACAGCAGGAACATGCGCTCGCCAGGGAGGCCGAAGCGTCGCTGCGCAAGAGCGAGGCTCATACGCGGCGCATCGTCGAGA
>JANOOS010000469.1:0-2350 GCA_031421455.1 Nitrospira sp. | reverse complement strand
AAGGAAATATTGCTGACGCCGCCGCTGACCTTCGCCAGCGGAAGATGTTGCTTGATCCAGCGCGTGGCGTCGAGGAAGTTCACCGCGTAGTTATTGTGCTCCTCGATGCCGGTCGCCACCGTGAGGATGTTCGGATCGAAGATGATGTCCTGGGCGGGAAAACCAATGCGTTCCGTGAGGAGGCGATAGGCCCGCTCACAGACCTCGATCTTGCGCTCATACGTGTCGGCCTGGCCGCGCTCATCGAAAGCCATCACCACCACGGCAGCCCCATAGCGATGAACTAACTTAGCCTGCTGGAGAAACTTGGCTTCGCCCTCTTTGAGGCTGATGCTATTGACGACAGGCTTGCCCTGGATATTTTTCAGCCCAGTTTCGAGGATATCCCACTTCGAACTGTCCACCATGATGGGAACGCGAGTGATGTCCGGTTCCGATGCGACCAATCGTAGGAACTTCTCCATGGCAGCCTGGGAGTCGAGCATGCCTTCGTCCATATTGATGTCGATGATCTGAGCGCCCCCCTCTACTTGTTGCCGCGCCACCGAAAGCGCAGCTTCATAATCGCCTGCCAAAATCAGTTTGGAGAAAGCCGGTGAACCCGTAACGTTGGTCCGTTCACCGATGTTCACAAAGTTCGATTCCGGCCTGATCGTGACCGCTTCCAGCCCGCTGAGTCTGGTATGGGGCTCGACGGACCGCGTGACGCGAGGAGGAAGGCCGTTCACAGCCTCGGCAATCATTTTGATGTGTCCCGGTGTTGTCCCGCAGCAGCCCCCGACGATATTGAGCCAGCCATTCTGCGCCCATTCTCTCAATTGGGGTGCCAGGCTTTCGGGGGTCTCCGGAAACCCCGTCGGCAATAAGGGATTAGGCAGCCCGGCATTCGGATGGCTACTCACATAGATCGGAGCCAGGCGCGAAAGCTCTTCAATCAACGGACGCATTTCCTTGGGGCCCAACGCACAGTTGATGCCGACACTGAGCAAGGGCACATGGGAGATGGAATTCCAAAAGGCCTCAATCGTTTGGCCCGTCACCCCACGATTGCTACCGGCTTGAATAAACGTCACCGAAGCCATGAGAGGGAGCCTGATGTGACGATCATCGAAGAACTTATCGATGGCAAAGAACGCAGCTTTGGCATTGAGCGTATCGAAGATGGTCTCGACCAATAAGACGTCCACTCCACCGTCGACCAAGCCACGGACCTGCTCGTAGTAGGCTGTCACCAGTTCGTCATAGGTGGTGCCACGCGCCGCCGAATTATTGACATCGGTCGAAATGGACGACGTCTTCGTCGTCGGTCCAATTGCGCCGGCCACAAAGCACGACCGGCCAGGCACTGCAATCTTGACCTGCTCCGCAGCACGCTTGGCGCATTCCGCTCCGGCTCTCGCAATCTCGTAGGCCAACGCCTCCATGCCATAGTCGGCCAGTGAAATGGCTTGCGCATTGAATGTATTTGTTTCCACGATATCGGCGCCGGCCTCGAAGTACTGGCGATGGATCTCCTCGATAATGGTGGGCTGCGTGAGGTTCAGCAGGTCGTTGTGCCCTCTCTGATCTTTCTTCCAATCTTTGAACCGCTCGCCACGAAACGCGGCCTCATCCAGTTTTCGCTGCTGGATCATGGTCCCCATGGCCCCATCGAGGACCAGAATGCGTTGTTGCAGTAATGCCTCTAACGATGCGCTCATACGGCCTGTCTCCAGGATCGACTCCGATGTGTGTGTGAAGAAAGTCCGGCCATCATAACCGACCGGTTCTTATACCGGCAAGCAACCCAACCCTCTCGCCTTGACAGGAGGGGATACCGCCGATACGATGCCGCCACCAGCTGGAGAGAAACTGTGCTCCTGCATCGTTCCATCCATACCATCCTCTTGTCTCTGCTGCTATTATCGATTCCGGGCATCTGGTTCCAGCCTTCCGCAGCCTTCGCGGCCCCTTATTTTGAAGATGGCTACCTCGGGCTGACACAAACGGAGTTACATCAAAAGCTCGGGATACCGCAGGCCGTGCGCGATCGAAAGTCCGCGCTGCGCGTCTTTACCTACTATGCCATCATCGATTGGGAGAAGTATTTTCGGAAGCTCGTCTCGCCTGAAAATGGCGAAGATGTTTATACCTTTACACGTGATGGCATCGATGTCCGATACTCGTTCAGTTACACCGCCGATCCCAACGATGACACTGAAAATCAAACGTTATTCGTTCGGCTCGTCGATATTGAATTCTCCCCCTCCGTCCCCTTCGCCCAGATCCCCTCACTCGTACCGGAGTTTCGCCCTTCAGAAGATCCTGCCGCCCCCTCATTCCGATCGAATATTTGGGTATTGTTGTTTAA
>JANOOS010000468.1:0-4277 GCA_031421455.1 Nitrospira sp. | reverse complement strand
GTTGCCGGTCGAGGCCAACCCGAGCTTCCTTCCTGAGTAGGTGTCGAGCAGATAGCTCTTCAACACCCCTCGTTCCACCACTATCGTCTTCCTGGTCGGCAGACCTTCGCCATCGAACGGTCGAGAGCCCAGCCCTCCGACCACTCGTCCATCGTCATAGACCGTCACGAACTCAGGGGCCAGCGGTTTGTCCAATTGGCCTGCCAGAAACGACGCCCCTTTATAGAGTGCGTACCCCGACACGGCGCTGCAAAGATTCCCCATAAGACTTCCTGCCACCTCGGAATCGAAGACGACAGGAACTCGCTGCGTCGCCACTTTTCTCGCTCCGAGCTTTCGCACTGTCCGCCGCGCCGCTTCCAGCCCTATCATCTCCGGAGAGTCCAGCTTGGCGAATTTCCGCCGCACATCGTACCAGGAATCGCGTTGCATGGTTCCTGTCACCGGGTCGGTCGCAATGGGCGACACCGACATGGAGAAGCTGGAACTCTGGTACTCACCCAGAAATCCGTGACTGTTACCCAACACCACGCGTCCTGAGGAGGAGTCGAAGTCGCCACCTTCAGAATTCGTCACCCGCTCATCCGTCGACATGGCGGCAGCCTCGACACGTTTGGCTAACTCAATCTGCTGTTCTGTATTCAGCCTGGTCGGATCATAGAGATCGAAATCCGGAACCTCGCCCGCCATCTGATCCGCTGCGGGCAAGCCGGATACCGGATCTTCCACGACGGCCTTCGCCAGGGTACAGGTCTCGGTGACAAGTTGATCCAAGGAATCCGCTGAAAAATCGGAGGTGGAGGTACTGGCGGAGCGTTTCCCGACAAACACGCGCAAACCGAGATGCTTCTCCCGCGCTTTCGTGAGGCGATCGACCGCGCCCAACCGAACTTGCACCGAAAATGTTTCGCCATCGGCGATAATGATATCCGCTTCCGTTGCCCCGCCACGTTTCGCCTTGGCCAAGAGGTCCAACGCAAGCTGGCTATATCCGTCGCGCTGTTGTATCTGTTGATTCATCGTTGCGTCCCGCCCACGGTGATTTCATCGATGCGAATGGTCGGCAAACCGACACCCACGGGAACGGACTGTCCTTCTTTGCCGCAAGTACCGATGCCCTCATCGAGCTTGAGGTCGTGTCCGACCATCGAGACCTTGGTGAGGATCTCCGGTCCGCTGCCAATCAACGTCGCGCCCTTGACCGGCCTCGTGACCTTTCCTCCCTCGATCAAGTAGGCCTCGCTGGCGGAAAACACAAACTTACCGTTGGTGATATCCACCTGCCCGCCGCCGAACGACACGGCATAGAGACCACGATCGACGGAGCGAATGATCTCCTCAGGGTCCGACGTCCCGGCCAGCATAAATGTATTGGTCATACGCGGCAGTACCACGCTTTGATAACTTTCTCGCCTGCCATTACCAGTCAGAGGAATCCCCATGAGACGCGCGTTCAATTTGTCGGTGATGTAGCCACGGAGAATTCCGCGCTCGATGAGCACCATACGACCGGTTGGGGTTCCTTCATCGTCCATGTTGAGCGAGCCACGCCGGCCAGGCAAGGTACCATCATCGACGATGGTACAGACGTCGGAAGCCACCCGTTTCCCAAGAAGATTTGAGAATGCCGAGGTTTTCTTGCGGTTGAAGTCCGCCTCAAGACCATGGCCAATGGCCTCATGCAACAATATCCCCGGCCAGCCTCCTCCCAACACGACCGGCATGACACCCGCTGGCGCTTCGACGGCAGACAAGTTGAGGATGGCTTCACGCGCCGCTTCACGCGCAAACCGCAGATACCGGCCGCCCTCATAATAAAACTCGAACCCGACACGGCCCCCCCCGCCGAACGAACCGGCTTGGCGTTGGCCGTTCTCTTCAGCAATACAAGTCACTTGCAGCCGCGAAAGCGGTTGCACGTCGCCAATTAACGTGCCGTCTGAGGTAGCGACCATTACCACCTTATATTCCGTGTTAAACGAGGCCATGACATTCTTGATGCGTGGGTCGGAGCGGCGCGCTTCGGCATCGATCGCGTTCAATAAGGCCACGCGTTCCGCTGTGGCGACTTCAGCATGAGCCCGATCGATCGGGTAGAGATCTCTGGTGGGGCGCTGATGAACGGGAACCGGAACCGCATGGGTCCCGCCCGGCGAATTGGCAATATAGCGTGCCGTATCGGCCGCGAGTTCGAGATCTTTCTTCGTCAGCTCATCGGAATAGGCAAAACCGGTTTTTTCACCTGCCGTCGCTCGCACCCCCACGCCCTGCGACACACTTTTCGTCGCACGCTTGACAAGGGATTCCTCCATCGAAACGGATTCGGACACACAGGACTCAAAGTAGAGATCGGCATAGTCGACATCGCGAACCTTGACCCGACCGAGCGCCCCAAGCACCTCGCCTTCGGTCAGACCAAAGGACTTCAACTGAACAAGATCACCCATGGTTTGCAAATCCTCATGACGGTTGACATCCGAATAGACGGGGAAGTATAGCCGATCGCTTTCCGCAGGCGCAATGACAATTCACCCAACTCGTCGCTTTTACAGGACTTTTACGAAAATTTGTTTGACAATCTTCCCCCTCGCCAGTAGACTTTGCTCGCCTACCGTACAATCTTGCGCAAAGGAATATTCATCAACAGCACAGATATGGACATCAAAGACTCATCGACCCTGGACCAGCTATCCGAAGAAGAGCTCACCATAAAACTCGATCTGAGCCTCTTACCCAAGCATGTTGCCATCATCATGGATGGCAATGGCCGCTGGGCAGAACTGCAAAGCCTCCCTCGCATTGCCGGTCATCGCGAAGGAATCAAGTCCGTCCGTGAAATGATTACGGTCTGCTTGGAACTGGGCATCCACGCCCTGACAATTTATGCATTTTCACAGGAGAATTGGAACCGTCCTATTCAAGAAATCTCTTCGCTCATGGGCTTGCTCGAATATTACCTTTCGACGGAACGAACGAAGCTTATTGAGCAGGGTGTTCGGGTGCGGACAATCGGCAGACTCGACTCCCTCCCGACCTCCGCCCGCCAATGGGTCCGGGCCACTGAACAGGAAACCGCCCATCTCGACAGACTACATCTCACACTCGCCCTCAGCTATGGTGGCCGCACTGAGATCGTGGACGCGGTACGTGAACTCCTTCATGAAGTACAAGACGGCAAGCTGCAACCGGACGACGTGGATGAGTCGCGGATCCAGCAATATCTCTATACCCATGAACTGCCCGATCCCGACTTATTGATTCGTACCAGCGGCGAATCGCGAATCAGCAACTTTCTTCTCTGGCAGCTCGCCTACACCGAGCTCTATTTCACTCCGACGCTGTGGCCAGACTTCCGTCGCCGAGAACTCTTGCTGGCCTTGCTGGAATACCAGCGGCGTGAGCGGCGGTTCGGTCGCGTACTCAGTGCCATTTCGTCATAAGTGGTCGATCTCAACCTCCCCATGCAGGAATATAAAACCGCTGGCCAACAGCAGGCTGAACCGACGCCGGTTACGGCGTCCCGATTCGACCCCCGTCGGATCTATACCATTTTGGTCCTCGCTCCACTCTTATATGCCGTCATTCGATACCTCCCTCCCCTTACATTTTCCGGCGTCGTGGCGCTGGCAGGGGCGCTCGCCCTCTTTGAGTTCTACCGATTATGCTTCAACGACCGCAGCCACACCTGGCTGATAGGAATCGGCCTGACAGGATTCACCGGCCTGATTTTTGGAACACACTGGCCGGGTATCATCGTTCCCACCCTCCTGGCCACACTAGCCTGTGTTACTTCGGTCCCGCTCCTCGGTCGCTCCCCCCTTGAACAAAGCTTGCGGGACGGAGCCATGACCCTATTCGGCGTGCTCTATCTAGGCCTCACACTCGGCATGCTCTCGATGACAAGACTCCTGCCGCAGGGTGAATGGCTGATTTTCTTTCTCCTACTGGTAACCTGGGCATCCGATACCGGCGCCTACTATGTCGGCACATTGTACGGACGACATCGCTTGGCTCCCACGATCAGTCCCAAAAAAACAGTCGAGGGCTTGGTGGGAGGGTTAATTGCTGCCATAATAGCCGGGTACATCGCGCGTTGGTGGTTTCTTCCTGAGTTGTCCGGGCTCGATTGTCTGATCTTGGCTACCCTGCTGACCATCGCGGGTCTCTGGGGTGACCTGGCCGAATCGGCTATGAAACGCACTGTCGGCATGAAGGATTCCGGCGGGATACTGCCGGGCCACGGGGGTATGCTCGACCGTCTGGATAGTCTCTTGTTC
>JANOOS010000467.1:0-10417 GCA_031421455.1 Nitrospira sp. | reverse complement strand
GAAACCATAGCGGCATTGCCTCCATCAAGGAGGAACTGCGCCGCACAATACCCAAGGTCACGTGTGTACTCCATATCGAAGGGGATCGGATCGGCACAGCGCAACTCATACCCAACATTCTTGGGCACAATCGTCGTCGTAAGACCGAATCCACCCAGTACCCTGCTGACCTCACGCTTGAGTACATCCCCGATATCGATCTCCGAGAGCCTGATGTGGCCATGTTGATCCCGTTCGACATGATCGAGCCCGCCCAGGTCTTGAGGGTCCAGCACCTCGACTAACCCCTCGGCCAACACGGCGACACCGTCGAATCGTCCCTCGCTCGCCCGCTTGATGATGGCCGCTGCCAATGTATCGACCAACGTTGCCAGCTTCACCGGTCGCTGACGGAATTCTTCAGGAATGAGCGTCACGGTCGCGCCAGCCGCCTTTCCAACCCCCAACGCCAGATGGCCGGCTTTCCGCCCCATCGTCACGACGAAGTACCAGCGGGATGTCGTATGCGCGTCTACCATCAAGTTTTTCACAATCTCTACCCCGACATGCCGCGCGGTCTGAAACCCGAATGTCGGAATGCCGTGAGGTAGATCCAGATCGTTATCGATTGTCTTCGGCACATGCACGACGGAGAGGCGACCTGCCGCTTTTTCTTCCAATTTGAGGGCGGAATAGGCCGTGTCATCACCGCCAATCGTAATCAGCCTGGTGATGCCCAGCCGAGCCAAGGTCGATAGAACCTGCTCCAACAATTCTGTCTTTTTCGTGGGATTCGCCCGCGACGTACCGAGCAACGAGCCACCACGAAAATGAATACGACTCACCTCTTCAGACAAGAGGGGCTTTACGTGACCCATGCTCCCGTCCATCAACCACTTGAACCCGTCGAAGATGCCGATCACGTCGCAACCACCCACGATGCTCCGGATCGTGGCGGCACTGATGACACTGTTGATGCCGGGGGCCGGTCCGCCGCCGACTAAGATGCCGACGATTGTGCGAGAAGATTTCATGATGCGATGGTTCCTTTACCCTCATTTGAATGCCTCAGATACACTGTCCAATAGACCAGTGCGACGAGGACAGTCCCGCCGAAGATGTTACCAATTGTAACTAGCGCAAGATTGCTGATCGCGTCAACAGCTGAAAGCGGCGCCGAGGTCCCCGCGGCAAGCGCCACGCCGATCGGGAGAAAATACATGTTGGCAACGGAATGCTCAAACCCGCAGGCGACGAACCCGGTAATCGGGAAGACGATGGCGAGAATCTTATCGGTCACCGTCCGCGCACCCATACACAACCAGACCGCCAGACAAACCAGCACGTTGCAAAGAACCCCGCGCGCAATGGCTGAGACCGGATCGAGCGAAATCTTGCCGCGCGCGATCTGGACCATCGTCTCTCCGACTGCCCCGTCGCCCATGCTCTGTATACCGGCCAACCATACTAAGGCCGCTGTTCCGACTGCTCCAACCAGGTTCCCGAGATAGACCCACCCCCAGTTCCTCATGATTTGTTGTGTCGTTACCCGACCGGAAGCCCAGGCCATGGCGATCAGGTTATTGCCGGTAAAGAGTTCCGCTCCACCGACCACCACCAGCACAAGACCCAAACTAAACGTGATACCCCCCGCGAGGCGAAGGAGGCCGAAGGGGACCGCAACCCCTTTCCCGGTCGTCATGGTAACGGTATAGAACAGGGCACCCAGCGCAATAAAGGCCCCGGCCAAGACGGCCAGGGCAAACATGGTCAGGACGGGCATCGCGGCTTTTGTGACCCCGACCTCACGCACCCGCATCGCGATCTGCACGGGAGCGTAGGCATCGAGCAGGGAACTCTGTGTGGAAGGTATTGTGTCCATCAAGTAATAAAGCGATCAGCGGTCAGCTCGAACTATCCCTCAGATCCGTCAACTGATAGCTGACGGCTGATCGCTGACCGCTATCATTATGTAATCAGTTGGCGGCGCATATGCCGCAGTTCCGCTTCATCTTCCGGATCGAGCTCGTCCCGTTCAATCGGCTCCACACGCACGGCAGACACCTTGTACTCAGGGCACTTTGAACTTTCGTCCGCACTCGACGAGAGCAATGCATTCACCGTTGAAGCGGGGAAGTGAAAGCTAGTAAAGAGATGCCCCGGCAGAACTCGTTCACTTCCCACGACTGGGAGGAGGGCCTCGCCACGGGCACTCACCACACGAACGACTTCACCGTCACGAAAACGCAGCCCCTCCATATCGACCGGATGCATTTCTAGCACGTCTGTATCGACTAATTCGAGAATGTCCGTCCGGCGTGTTTGGGCTCCGCAGTTGTAATGCTGGAGAATACGGCCCGTCGTCAGCACGAAGGGATATTCCTTGCTCGCAGCCTCACCAGGCGGCAGGTATTCGACAGCGACAAAATGTGCCTTTCCATTTGGAAAGGTCTCCTGGTGCATCAGTGTTGTGCCTTCGTGCTTGGCAGTCGGCACAGGCCACTGTAAGCCGACAGGCTGGTCGAGACGGTCGTAGGACACACCGGCGAACATCGGCGTGAGCTTCGCAATTTCGTCCATGATCTCTGAGGGATGCCGGTAGGACATGGGATAGCCCATCCGGGTAGAGACGTCGCAGACCACGCGCCAATCCGGCAGGATCCCGTGAGGCGGCTCCACTGCTTTCCTGATCCGCTGAATACGCCGTTCGAGATTGGTGAAGGTGCCGTCCTTTTCCAGAAACGAGGCGCCCGGCAGCACCAGATGCGCAAACTTCGCCGTCTCACTGAGAAACAGATCTTGCACCACGAGAAATTCCACCTGCTTCAACGCTTCGTGCACTTTCTTCAAATTCGGGTCGGTCTGTGCGACGTCATAGCCGATGATCCAGAGCCCCTTGAGCCGTCCAGCAATCGCCGCATCCCACATCTCGGGCGTTTTCATACCGCGCTTCGTAGGCAAGGGACGGCCGGTGATGGCCTGATGCAGCGTTGCGAGTTTCGGATCGTCCAAACTCTGATAGCCGGCGAAGTAGGTCGGGAGGCAGCCCATATCCGAGGCTCCCTGCACATTGTTTTGTCCGCGCAAGGGATTGATGCCGGTGCCGGGCCTTCCGATGTAGCCGGTGGCCAGAGCCAGGTTACAGAGCGCGATAACCCCATGACTGCCCCAGCGATGTTCCGTCACACCGAGACCATGACAACAGTACGAGGCGCCGCTACTCCCATAGAGTCGCGCCGCCTGGCCGATAAGATGGGCCGGCACACCGGTAATGGCCTCAGCCGCTTCCGGACTACAGTCCGAAACGGTCTTGATCCAATCTTCGATTCCTTCGGTCCTTGCCGTAATGAAGGCCTCATCGAGGAGCCCTTCCTTGACCAGGACATGGCCCATCGCATTGAGCAAGGCGACATTGGTGCCGGGTCGCAATTGCAGATGCAGATCGGCCAGCCGCGCCAACTCCGTGCGCCTGGGATCGATCACGATCACGGGCACTCCTCGCCGATGCGCCTGCTTGATCCTGGCCCCGACGACTGGATGGGACTCCGTCGGATTCGCCCCGACCACCATGATCAGCTGAGCCACATCGAGATCCTGAAGGGAATTGGTCGCAGCGGAAGCGCCGAGTGTTTCCATCATGCCGGTGACGGTCGCGCTGTGGCAGACCCGGGCACAGTTGTCGATATGGTTCGTGCCGATCACGCAACGCATGAACTTGGCGAAAAGATAATTTTCTTCGTTCGTGCCCCGGCTGGATGAAATCGTTGCGAGGGCATCCGGACCGAATGCACTCTTGATGCTCGTGAACTCCTGCGCAACCAGATCCAAAGCCGATTCCCATGAAATCTCTTCCCAGTCGTTCCCACGTCGAAGCAGCGGGACGCTCAGCCGATCCGGTGCATCGTTGTAGGTCCAACCGAACCGTCCCTTCATACAGGCCTGTCCCCGATTCGAAGGCCCATCGTCTGCAGGGATCATCTGAACCACTCGTCCATCCCTCACACCCGCATCGAACGCACAGCCGACACCACAATAAGCACAGGTCGTGCGCACCATGCGCGTCGGGACTCCCTGATCAAGCACTGTTTTCTCCGTGAGCGCACCGGTCGGACATTCCTTTACACAGGCGCCACAGGAGACACAGTTGGATGTGGCAAACGCTGCAGCCTCACCCATGAGGGACCCGGCTCCTGCGACCGGCCTAGCAGCAAATCCACGCCCGAACATTGTCAAAGCATGAGTCCCTTGAATTTCATCGCAGGCTCGCACACAGCGTGCGCAGGAAATACAGGCTGCGTTGTCGAAGATGAAGAACGGATTCGAGTCATCGCGCACGGAAGCGCGCTTACTCCGCGCCCCGTCGGGATACCGAACTCTATCGACGCCGCATGCAAGCGCCAGTTCGCGTAATGGCCCTGACGTCTCGCTACCCTCAGGCTGTTCGGACATATACAGTTCGACGATATTGTGGCGATGACGCCTGAGACGGTCGCTCTCGGTTTGGACGACCATATCGGGTCTGACTGGCGTCGTACAGGAGGCGGGAGTCCCGGACTGCCCATCAATTTCACAGATACAGAGTCGGCAGGAACCGAAGGGAGCGAGGTGATGCGAAACACAGAGGCTGGGGATCGAAATCCCGGCCTTCCGCGCAGCCATATAGATGGTATCGCCAGACTCGGCGGCCACCGTCTTGCCATTGATATTGAGTTGCATCGGTCTCTCGCTGCGTCTATCAGGCTGAAAGTCGTCAGGTCGTCAGGTCATCAAGTCGTCACGTCATCAAGTCTTCAAGTCGGAAGATCTTACCGCTTTTGAGACTTGATGACATTCAGACTTTTAGACTTTTCGACGACTACTGAATTCATTCGGGAAATGTTCAATCGCCGTCAACACCGGGTATGGGGCACGCCCACCTAGTGCACAGAGGCTGGTTGCTTTCATGGTTTCCCCAAGATCAGACAAGAGAACGAGATCCTCTGCGGTTCCCTGCCCCCGCTGAATCCGTTCGAGAATTTCACGCCCGCGCACTGATCCAATGCGACAGGGTGTACATTTTCCACAAGACTCATCCGCTGTGAAAGCCATGAAGTGCCGCGCCAACTCGACCATATTCGTCTCATCATCGTAGACGACGATGCCCCCATGTCCGAGAATGGCTCCGGCCTTGGCAAAGGCGTCATAGCAGATAGGAATATCGAGTTGCGATTCGGGGAACAGGCTCCCCAACGGCCCCCCAACCTGGACGGCTTTGAATCGTGAGCCCGGTGCCATACCACCGCCGAATCGATCCAAGACATCACGGAGCGTCAGACCAAATGGAACTTCCACCAAACCAGGCTGCTTCACCCTGCCACCGAGCTGCAGTGCCATCGTCCCGCATGACCCTTCAGTGCCGAGGGAGGCATGCCAGGCGCCGCCCTGTGCCAGGATGTTGGGAATCGTCGCGAAGGTCAGGACATTGCTGACGATCGTCGGTCTGCCATAGAGTCCGGACTCTGCCGGGTAAGGCGGTTTCGCCAGCACGACACCACGGCGGCCCTCCAGCGATTCCAGCAGGGCAGTTTCTTCGCCGCAGACGTAAGAGCCGGCGCCGACCACTACCTCAAGATCGAACGGAGAGTCGTCGCAGTCCAACAGGTCCGCCTCGCGCGCCTTCTGAATCGCAAACCGCATGGTCTGCGCCGCCGCCGGATACTCATACCGGCAATAGATATAGCCGCGCGTCGCTCCGATCGCCTTGGCACAGATCATCATGCCTTCAATCAATCGGAAGGGATCGCCCTCCATGATCATCCGATCGCAATAGGTGCCGGCGTCCCCTTCGTCGGCATTCGCCACGACATACTTGTGCTCGGACCCGGTCTGCTGCGCAACCTGCCACTTTTTCCACACGGGAAACGCAGCGCCCCCGCGACCTCGCAGTCGGGAGAGGCGCAATTCTCCGACAATCGCCTCCGGCGACAGGCCTTGCGCTGCTGCCAATCCCTTGAGGCCCCCCCCAGTTTGATATTCATCGATGGCGAGCGGCTCGGTGATGCCGAAGTTGGCAAAAGTAAAGCGCGTCTGTTGTTGCACAAACGGTATCTCTGCAACCGGCGTCCCACCCACCCCGGCCACGATACGAGGCAAGTCATCCGGCGCCACATTGAACCATGCCTCACGCCCGTTAGGAGTATCTCTCTCTACCATCGGCTCCAGAAAGAAGGCGCCGCGCGAGGACGTGCGGATCAGTTGAATCTCAGCACGCTCACACCAGGCATCTGCAAGCCGTCCGGCGCCGGCCGCACGGGAGGAGGTATCGTTGGCAAGATATAATCGGACCATGTCGCTATCGCTCCAGTTCTGAGTGCTGAATTATGAGTGCTGAATTATGAACGAGAAGACGTGCTCAGCACTCACAACTCAGAACTTATTTGTATCGTTCCAGCAACGCCGCCACTTGCGAGGGCTCGACGCGCCCATGCACTTCGTCGTCAACGATCACGGTCGGCGACACAGCGCAGTTTCCTGCACAAGACATCTGCTCAACAGTAAAACGCTCTGCATCAACTCTGTCTCCAACAGCGACGCACACGTGATCTTGGATTGCACGGAAAACTCGCGCGCCTTGGTTCGCCGTGCAGGATTCGCCCATGCAGACTCGAATGAGATGCCGGCCAGGCAACTGAGTCCGGAGGTCGGAATAATAGGACAAGACCCCGGCGACCTGGGCAACCGTCACCCCTAACACCTGTGCAATCTGAGGAAGATCGCTCGTCGGCACATATCCTAGAGAAGACTGGACCGCCAGGAGCGTCTTGAGGATGTTCGGTTTATCCGGCGGCGCAGGACGACAGGTTTCGAGCATCTCGGCGAACCCGAGTCTGTGCCGAGTCGTCATCGCGTCACCTCACAGATTGAAAAACTGTTCAAGATGCTCAAAAAGGCCGTCCTCGTCGAGCGTGGCTCGTCGGGTTGATCTGGTTCATCTGGTTTGTTTAGTTCATCGAGTTAGTCTTGTTCAACCAAACAAACGAGACAAACCAAATAAACCAAATAACGGTCCTCTCTAGTCGAGCCCCACATGGGCTCTGAGCCTGTTATAGTCGAATGCAGCCTGGCCCACGCGCCTGGTTCCAGGGTCATGGCGCTCCATGTCGGCAATCAAGGCGGCAACCTGTTCGCGACCTGCTGCTGACGTTGCGACGTGACGCGGCATCTGATTCCCTAACGACGGGCAGGCCCGTTCCGCCCACTCTAAGTACACAGTCTCTAAGAATCCATTCAAGAGGGCACGATCTTCCTCCGTTGAAATCACCAACGTCAGAGGCCCATCGACGGCCAACTCCGACTCCTTGAGCTGCCGGGGCGGTGGCGTACAATTCTCGCCGCGGAAATGAAGTGAGAATCCGAACGCTGCCGCCAGCTTGTGCTTGACAGCATCGAACCGTTCTCGCGAGTCACACTCCACCCACAACTGGGTCGCCGTGAGAATCAGTCGTGCGACCACCGTTGATTCAGGGGAACCGGATGCCCCTCGCTGCACGAAGTGCTGCGCCTCCTTCGATGTTGAGACTCCACCGGGTGGAGAAACGGTTGCTTCACGCTCGAATCCTTCCAAGCCTGCGAGCATTTCCTTCATGTATCCGTACTCGCAATGATCGTACAGGGCCAAGGCATACAGATAGGGCTGCCCCTCTTCTGCCACATAGTGAATGCTTTTTACGGCAGCAACGAGCGCAGCAAACCTCATGCGCGCAAAGGTCCACAGCAGCACATGTCCATAGCGCTTGGCGAATTCCTGCCAATCCCCGAGTTCGAACGATCCGGCTGTGATTTCTACCTGTCGCTGATAATCACGCGTGGCGTTCAACAGACCCTTTCCATCCTCGTTGGACAATATGATTGCAGCGCCCGCGAAGACCGCACGCTCCCACTCCACATCGCCCGGCTCGCGGATCAGCCGCGTCAATAGTACTTGCCCGGGCTGCAGTTCTTTGCGGAAGGCTCCGTCAACAACGCGATAGACCCGCGCATCTCCGATTGAGCGGAAAACCAGACGCTGGTCATGCACGTCGACCGATAGAAATTCTGCCAGATCGAGATAGGAATGTTTCAACGGATCCAACCATTCCCGCTCTTCTTGCGGAATATGCTCCGTAATGACGTCGCGCAATTGTTCGATCAGCGTCAGTTGCCCGTCCTGCGGATAGAAGTCGGCATAGAGTATGAGATCGGCTAACTCCGTTTCCTGCGGCAGCGGAAACAACAACGCCCCCACACCGCCCTCACGATAGGGCTGAAGGGCAAGACCCAATGCGATCTGCCGCTGGGCAGCCATCCCAGGCTCCGAAGAAAGAGCGTCCAGCCGAGCGAGCAACGTGTCGAGCGGCGGGACAAGAGGCACCCAGAGGCCGGCTGTTATTTCACTCGCGAGCTTCATGAATTTCTTCCATCACGATGACCTCTGCGTCGAGCCAGTCCTCAAAATCATGTCCGTCACGATATCCTCGCTCTTGCCACAATTCGAACGCCTTATTCGCAATCCGTGCCCGCATGCCATCCGGCAATTCGATAGATTGAGGCGATGCCGCCAAAGGCGAACGCATCGAAGATATTATTTTTTTTATTGGTTTGCTAGCGCTTGCCATCATGAACTCCTTGGCTATTGGTTAAGTGTGCATGAGCAGGATGCTCAACGCGTGAGACGTGAAAAGTGAAGGGTAAAACGCAGGATTGCCGAGGGCTCTTCCTCCGAAACGTTTCACCTTTCACGGATCGCCTTTGGGCTGCGCACCGCGATGACAGGACAGTGCGCTTTTCTCAGAACAGCCTCCGCCACGCTGCCGGATATGGTGTGTGAAATCCCTCGGCGCCCGTGGGTGCCCATAACGATGAGGTCGCAGGGCAAGGTCTTAGCAGCATCTAAGATTGAATCGGCCGGAAAGCCGCCCCGCAACCGAGACTCCACCGTCATATTGGGTTGCTGGTGGGTAGCAGCCAGCTCCTCCAGTCGTTTCGTCCAGGTCTCGACTTCCAAATGTCGTGCCCTACTCTGGCCGAGGGTAAAGTCCAAGCCGTACGACACCGGCTCTAAGACATGCAGCAACATGAGGGAGGCCTGAGCCTGCTGCGCCACCACAGCTGCATACTTCAACGCATCGAGGGAACAATCGGAAAAATCGACCGGCACGAGGATGCGCTCCAGTGTGACAGGCCTCGACAAGACGCTCCCATCTTCGTTGTCTGCCGGTTCAGTTCTCACCGCCAGCACGGGGCAGGGAGCTCCACGAATGACCCGCTCGGCAGTACTGCCTAACAAGACGTGGGCAAGACCGGTCGTGCCCCTGGTCCCTACGACGACGAGGTCTGAATCTTCCGCGCGCGCCGCGGCAATCACCTCTTCACTCGGAATGCCTGCAGCCATCCTGGTCGTGACCGCAATGCCTCGCAGCTCCGCACGGCCCTTGAGATCGTCTAACTGCGATGATGCGTTCTTAAGCAGATCAGCCAAATATTGCTGATTGACCGGGTAATCGGGATTCAGTCCCGGTGGAAACTCCGCAACGCACAGCACCGTCAAAGAGGCCTTCCACGAGCAGGCAAGAGAGCAGGCATAGTCCTCCGCCCGCCGAGCCCACCGTGAAAAGTCAGTCGCAAACAAAATTCGCTTGATCAACGTTTCCCTCGCTTCACATTCACATGAACCCCTCACCCCTTACCCTTAACCCCTAACCTCATGGCTATTTCTTAGACCGCTTCCGCGCTGAGCAGAAGCAACTCACCCTTCATGTTCGGATGGATTGAACACCGGAACTCATACCGGCCAGGCCGCGACATATTGAACCGAATGACCGCATCCCGTTTGGGATCGAGATACACCCCACCCAGCCCCCGGCCATAGACGATCATCCCGTCCTTCTCGATCTGGGTTGGAAGGCCCTCGAACATGGCCGAGCCAAAGTCATGCCGTTCAGCATCCTCGTTCCTAACCTTAATCACTGAAGGGAATCCAAGGCGGAGTACCCCCTGCTTGGTCACGAACTTGAAATCCTTGATCGAGACCTCGACGACTTGCTCCGACTGAGCGAAAATTGGCTCCGCCGCTTCCCACCATAACCCTCTTGTAACGGCAAGCACCAGCACCCTTCCCCACTGCACCTTCTGAGTATTCATAGATCCCTCCTTCTCAAGAACCGTAAAAGGTAAGACGTGAAAAGTGAAACGTATCTCGTTCAAACGTTTCAAGTTTCTAGTTTCAAGTTTTCGGAGTTGTTTCCTGACAACATGAAACCTGAAACTAGAAACGAGAAACTCCACTCCCGAAGGAACGATGCTTCACGAACGACTGGGTTTGGGTGGCAGCGGAACAGTCAACACCGGACAGCCTGCAGTCCGCACCACCTTTTCTGCCGTACTGCCGAAAAAGATCTTGTCCACGTTACCTGAGCGCCCT
>JANOOS010000466.1:0-9340 GCA_031421455.1 Nitrospira sp. | reverse complement strand
AACGTTTCCCCTGATAGATTTATCTCCTCCGTCATCAATCCCCAATATCCTATTCCGGGATCGACTAACTGTAGTGTTTCATTTGTGTTCCATAAGGCGGAATGAATGGGAATAATATTTCGATATGGCTCCACAGTTCTTTTAAGTAATTCGAAATTGTCTTTTCCTGGCTCTATGGCAATAATCATTGCCCCCGGATACTTGTTTGCAAAATATACGGATGCAAGCCCGATATTTGCGCCTGCATCGACTATAACTTTGGGCGGTGTTTCTACTAAGAAATCGTAGTCTTGATTTATAAAAACCTGCTCGTACGTTGGAATGTCCGACGAAGGAACTCGCAGACTAATAGGAAATTTAATGTCCTCCCTGTTCATATTTATGGTCACTTCAGAATTCATGATTGTGCCTTTTATGGCATAAAAGAATCCGGTAACCCCAGCTACCTTAAGGGATAGTTTAATGTCTTTAAAATAGCTTCTTCGCCGCCTCATTTATCTTCGAACTCCACTTATCGATGTTTGGAAGTGGCGCAAGATCGCAGAATCTAGCACCAACATGAAAAATCGGCACCACCCCTTAAGAGTGCTGAACAAGCGCACAGAATTTCGCATACTTGATGAAGGCGTAGTTTGCATAGAGTCCTGAGAGAATCAACCCTGGCATACCATCGAGGAAGCCGCCATGGCGGAGCAGTCTTACTTGACCGCGCTTCAGCAGAATCTGAAGCCGCCGACTTTCATGCCGGCCTCGGTGAGGCAGCCTCCGGATTCGGACGCCTGGCATCTACAATAAGATGCGTGCCGAACAGCAGATCGTCCGTCAAGATGCGGGCATAGATCCGATCGAGCGCGATCCTGTCGGGTCTATGCGACCGCTTCGTCATATGCCTAGCATAGAGTCGGATCAGCCACTCCAAAGGAAAAAACAGCCGCCAACTATACGAGCGCAGATTAGTAAACGCCTCGTCGACTTCCAGCCCGGCTTTGTGCAGATAATATTCCAGCTCATGAAACCGGATCGGGTGAACGTGGACGCTGGGTCTGCCTTCTTTCTGCTCCCATTCGATTGGAGGAAAATTAAAAAACAGGAAGCTCCCGTCCAAGAGAAACTTCACGCGACTCCTCATGTTGAGAATATTGGGAGTGGACATATAAAGCCGACCTCCCTTGCGAAGAACCCGACCGATCTCGCGGCAGAGTGCCATGGGGTTATCCACGTGCTCAATCACCTCAAGACAGATAATGTAATCGAAGCTCTCATCCGGATAGGGCAGTCCAGCCGTAAGATCACACTTCATATAGCCGACCGTATCGCCATGCGTCCATTCATGCTCCGGCAAGCAATCACAAGCAGATGCCTGATGTCCGATCGACGCCAGTTTCCTCGCCAGATCCCCCGTTCCCGACCCCACATCCAACACGCGCCCTTTGGGACACCCGGCAAGCTTATTGAACACGGCTTGATGGAGATCAACCCCGCTTTTTAGCATGATGCCCCACTTCCCAGAGTTTCGCGTACTTGATGAACGTGTAATAGCCATAGAGACCAGAAAGAATCAATCCCTGTATGCCATCGAGGAAGCCGGCCCGCTGCACATACATCTTGAGAAACGCGGCGAGCGGATGGGTGATGAGTTGGTGAGAAGAAAACCGCCTGCCCTGCTCCGCCATGCGGCGGGCCATCAAATCAGAATAGCGCCCCTGTTTTGCCATGTAGTGATCGATGCTTCGAAACGGATACTGCAGGGCGGGACTCTTGAGAAACCCGACCGGCCCATCACAATCGAAACTCTCATGGACCAGTTCTTCGCGATACCGAAACCGTTCCTTTCGGAACAACTGCGGTTGACGATAATCGGGATACCAACCACAATGTTGAATCCACCGGCCCAGGAAATAGTTCTTTCTTGGAACAAAGTAGGCATCCTTGTCCGGTCCACGGTCGAGCAGCAGCCGAATCTCTTCCCGCAGTTCTGGCGTCATCCTCTCATCGCTATCCAGACTGAACACCCATTCATGGGTCGTGAGTGCGACCGCCTGATTGCGTAAATCGCCGAATCCTTTAAAATCGACTTGATAGACCTTACTCGTAAACTCACGACTGATTGCCGCCGTCCGATCCGTACTATGCGAATCGACGACGATCAACTCATCACCCCAGCCTGCCACAGACTCGAGGCAAGCCCGCATATTGGGCTCGTCGTTGTACGCGATGACATAGACCGAGAGCTTAGACATGGAGCACCCTCAATGGAGAATGGTCTCCAACGACCTGGACCACCTGCTGCGCAACTGTCTCCACAGTCAGCCGATCGAGACAGTCCCAATAGGGACAGTCCTCGTAAATACATTTTTCGCACGTCGGCACTTCAGGACGTAGAACGACTCCCTTACCGAGCGGCTGCCAACGTGTCGGAAGATTGTTGCGCCGCGGATCGAACAGGCTGACATTCGGAACGCCGCAGGCTGCGGCGATATGGGCCGGGCCTGTGGCTCCGGAGACCACCGCATGACTCGCCGCAATCACGGCCATGAGCTCTCGCAACGACAACTGCCCCATAAGATTCAGGACCGAGGCAGAAAAGGGTCTGTCGCTGTTCACATGCTGGTTGAACATGTCGGCTTCCGCCTGGCTTCCGGTCAGCACCACTCCCACTCCCTTTCCATGCAACGCATGCTCAAGCGAATGATAGTGTTCGATCCGCCAGCGCCGGGCCGCAAAGCCGCCTGGATGGAGCACCACCCTGAGTGGCGGCATGCCTCGCAACCGCTCTTGTCCCCCTGTTCGCTCTGCATCGGTCAGCACGAGGCTGGGAGGAGATACGATGCCAGGCTCCAATCCAAGCCCCGCAAGCATACCGACGTTATACGCGGTTTCATGCTTGGAAAAATCTTTCCGGTGTTCATAGATCCGGCGATTCGCCAGCACACTATACCAGCGATACCCTGTTGCCACTCGAATCGGAACCCGCGCCCGGAACGCGGCCCACATCAAATGTTTGAACGGCTTGAGAAACACCACGGCATCGACGGCCCGGCGAAACAACGACACCAATTCGCGCGGGGATTCTTTCCCCGTGACCGTCCAGACTTCGTCGAGGTCCGGATGATGAGCCAAGAGTGGGGCTGCATATTCGCTGGAGAGGAAGGTAATCCGTGCCTCCGGCAGAAGTCGGCGTAGCGCGGAGGCGACCGGCAGGCAGAGGATTTCATCGCCGATCCCGTCAGGCCTGACTAAGAGGACGTTCATTGGGAAACCATTCGAAGGGACCGCTGCGCTCGAACCGCCTGCAGCACCAGTTCGGGCGACACAGTTTGCAGACATTCTAACGGCAGAGCGTTGTGGCAGGTCCGGCTGAAACAGGGGCTGCAGGGGATCTTCGCCGTCAAAACATCGTGGCCCACCCCATAGGGACCGGTCCGAGCTGCACTCGTCGGCCCGAACAGGGCCACCACCGGTATACCCACCGCCGCCGCCACATGCATCGGACCTGAATCGTTGGTAATCAGCATAGACGCCCTGCTGAGAAGCGCCGGCAGCAACCCCACTGCCGTAGCTCCGGCCAGATCGATGGGAGGAGTCTTCATCATCCCGCTCACCGCGGCAACCTCCGCTCGTTCGTCGGGACCGCCGATCATCACCACCGCGCCACATCCTTCTTGCCGCAGCCGATCTGCCGTTTCAGCAAACGAGGCAGCGGGCCACCGCTTGGTCGGCCACCGGGCAGAAACATTCATCGCCACCCAACTCATTCCAGGCGTTATACCGGATTGGCTCAGCAGGCGATCGACCTCCTCATGATCGGTTTGCGGGATGCGGAAACGAAACTCCGGCGCACCGGTCTCCACTGCCCCCACAGCCTTGGCCACAAGCAGATAGCGATCGACCGCGTGCATTTCCGATTGTGGAACCGGCACGCGCTTCGAATAGAACCAGGGACTCCCCTCTCGCCCATTGGCAAACCCCACAAGCAGGGGAGACCCGCTGAGCGACCCGATGGCGGCGCTCCGAAAAAGACCTTGCAGGTCCACGACGAGATCAAAGCGCTCTGCACGTAAAAGGGACACCTGGGAGAGCCACCCCTTGAGCGTGGATTTTACCGGCCAGACCCGATCTACCCCATCGATGCGCTCGACAAGGCCGGCCCATTGGTGCTTGACCAGCCAGGTCAGTCGAGCCTTGGGATAGGCCCGGCGAATTGCCGCGCAAGTCGGCATCGCATGCACGATGTCGCCCAGTGAACTCGGCTTGATCAACAAGATGTGGCGATAGTCTTCCATGGGGGTCAGGGATTCAGGCTGAAGGTTGAAGGTTATGAATCATCCATGAGGGGCTCAGGTGTTCAGGCTGAAGGCTGAAGGTTATACATCATTTCGCAAAGCATGGAGCAAGCCATTCAAAACCTACTCAGTTTCTACGATCCTTGCTTCAAACACCGATGAATCCTCGTTTTGTGTAATCCCGCATGCTTGACCCCTCACGCCTTCAGCCTGAACCCCTTCAGCCTGCACCCCTAGCTCACAGCCTGAACCCCTTCAGCCTATCTACCTGAGCCGCGCCTTCGCCGCGTCCGCCAAGATCCAGTCAACTGCCTCAGTCATCGACTTCACCATGGCATCCGGCAGGGCCTTTTCAACCTTGAGCATCTCCAACGATTGCGCGTCCACCGGCGCGGTCGCAATCAAAATAGCCTTGGCGCCCACCCTCGTTGCCAATTGTATGTCGCGCGCGTGATCGCCGATCAGATAGGAACGCCGGAGATCCAGTTGCAACTCCGAGACAGCCCGCTCCACCATTCCGACATTCGGCTTGCGACAACGGCAGCCATTGTCAGGATGGTGCGGGCAGAAATAGATTGCGTCGAGCGCCGCGTCCTCCTGTTCCAACAGACCTTGCAGGCGGGCATGAATCGCTTCCAAGTCCTTGAGGGTGATGATTCCACGACCGACACCGGACTGATTGGTGACGACCACTAATCTTGCGCCAGCCCGCTTCAAACGCGCCAGAGACGGCCCGACCCCTGCCAACAACTTCAGCTCCGCGGCGACTCTCAGATAGCCTGGATCATAGTTCAACGTTCCATCTCGATCCAGAAACACGGTGACGCCCTCGAGGACTCCGTTAGGCGTAAGGCGTGAGGCGTGAGGCGGAGATGGGGTTTCCCCTAACCCCTCACCCCTTACCCCTAACGGGATCAACTGTTTCGTTGCCGCTTCATAGACCTGATCCACCGTCACCCTGGTCATGCACCGATGGTCGATGGGACATTCACGCAACAGGCAGGGAGCGCAATCGACCGGCTGCCGCACAATGGCATGGGCGCTGCCAAAGGGCGATGTGGTGCGCCAATCGGTCGGCCCAAAAATCGCGACGAGCGGCACCTGGAACGCAGATGCAATGTGCATGGGGCCGGTATCGTTTGTCAGAAGCATGGCGCAGCGTTTTAACGCCGCCATCAATTCACGAATTGTCGTTGCCCCGGACAAGACAAGGGATCGCGACGACAGACGCGCGGCGATTTCACGGCCCAACTGCTCTTCCCCCTTTGCCCCAAAAATCACCACGCCGACTTGTTGGTTACGAGACTCGCGAATTGTGCGGCACAGTCGTTCAGTAGCCTCGGCATACCGTTCAGGCAGCCAACGCTTAGCCCCGCCGTAGGTCGAACCAGGGTTGATCCCGACGACGACATCATTGGCAGTCAATCCACCCTGAGCCAATCGCCCCGCCATCGCCTGTTCCTCTTCAGGAGAGACGACGAGTTCCGGCGCCGGGGGATCGCCCGTGAGACCCAGCGGCTTCAACAGATCCCAATAATAACGGACTTGATGGGTAAGCGCACTGCGATCCGGCACAGCGACTGGATTGGATAGCAACAGACTTCGTCCATCCGTGGCATACCCATAGCGCCGGGGCACACCGGCCAAAAACGTCAGGAAGGCCGCTTCGAACGCATTCTGAAACAAGACCGCCAGATCGAAGCTCTGCCGCCGCAACTGCTCTGCCAACGCCCACTTACCGAAGAGTCCTGCATGACGCCCCTTGCTGTCGTAGGTCAGCACGCGCGTCAACGCCGGATGCCCCGTGAACAAATCGGCCACAGCCGGTTTGACTAACAATGAAATCTGCGCATCGGGAAACAGTCTCCGCAATCCACGGAGCGCAGGCTCGCACATCACCGCATCGCCAAGCCAGTTGGGTCCACGCACAAGAATTCTTTTGATGGCTTCGTTATCCACAAACCTCCGACCCAAGTTCGAAGTGCGAAGTTCTAGGTTCGAAGTTCCAAAAACCTCAAACTTCCAACTTCGAACTTTGAACCTCGAACCGTCGTTCCACTCCCCCACTCGCCTTCTCACCAACCCCGAGCACCAACCGCTTCAATCGATCTTCCCCCACGGTCACGGATGTGCTCAGTCGGACTGCCCACCAGTTATCGGTGGGTCGAAGCAACGATACCAACTTGCACGCATCCTTCTCTGTCGTCACAACCAGCTCAGCTTGGAGCTCAGCCGCCCTGGCGCTCAAGCTCTCGACATCCTGGCTCGTATAGGCATGGTGATCGACATAGGCTACTTCATCCAGAACCCTAATCCCTATTCGCTCGACGAGTGAGCGAAACGATCCGGCATGTCCCACGCCGCTACAGAGCAACGCGGTCTTTCCCTTGGACCAAGAAAGCGGCTGAGAAGCTCCTGTCACCACCGACACCAGACGCTCCGGGCGAAAGACCGCCTGGATCGGATCCGGTATAAAGCCAAGCCTTGCCTTCAGCTTGCGGCAGACCTCTGTCACCTGAGCCGGCACGTCCGCTCTTGTCACGACGATTGCGGTCGCGCGCGCCGCCGCCCGCAGCGGCTCCCGAAGCCGTCCCGCCGGAACCAGGGCCGCGAGTCCCTCTACATCTGTGGCATCGACCAGCAAGAGATTCACATCTCGATAGAGTCCCTGGTGCTGAAATCCGTCGTCGAGTACCAGACAATCGACCGGAAATCGTTCCAAGACCCAGTCGCCAAGCTCATAGCGATCGGCGCCCACCGCGACGATCGCCTTGGGACAACGCTGCGCCATCAGGAATGGCTCATCGCCTGCCTCGCTCGGGCCGACCAGCAGACGGTCGCCATTTGACACGAGCAGATACTGATCCATACTTGTCCGTCGATAGCCCCGGCTGAGGATCGCCACCTGTTTCCCCTGCGCCAGGAGCCACTCGACAAGCAGAATGACCACCGGAGTTTTTCCCGTCCCGCCCAGCGTGAGATTGCCGACGCTCAGCACGGGAACCGATAATCTCCGCTGAGCGAACCAGCCCCGGGCATACAGAATCGCGCGCAGCCGCGCAACTACTCCATAGGGGATTGCGGCCCACAGCAGCCACCATCTGACCTTTGTCCCAGGCTTCAACACGGTTCGTAACGACCCAGGGGTTCAGGCTGAAGGCTGAAGGCTGAAGGTTCTAAATTATTTCGCAAAGCATGGAGCAAGACATTCAAAACCGATGCAGTTTCTACGATCCTTGCTTCAAGCACCGATGAATCCTCGTTTTGTCTGATCCCATACGCTTAACCCCTAAACGCCTTCAGCCTGAACCCCTTCAGCCTGTGCCCATAGCCTTCAGCCTATCGACCTGAATTCCCTGTGGCCAGTTTCGAACCTTCAGCCTTCAAACCTTCAGCCTTCAAACCTTGCTTCGGCGTCAACAGCCTGTCGATAGCCTCCACGGTCTGCTGTAAGGCGCCTTGATTCTGTTCGACCACCTGACGAGCCGACCGGCCCATCCGCTCCCGTGCCTTGTCATCAGAAAAAAGGATCGTGACTTGTTGCGTGAGATCCTCCGCCTGGAGAACCCGACGGCCCCCTCCCGCCTGGATCAGGAGGTCTGCAACCTCCGCACAGTGGTCGGTGTAGGGGCCGAACAGCACCGGCTTCGCCCACTGAGCCGGCTCCAGCAAATTATGCCCACCGACCGGAACGAGGGTGCCTCCGACAAACGCCACCACCGCCTCCCGATAGATCGCAGCCAATTCGCCACGCGAATCGAGCAGCACCACACGGGGACCGGTAGACCGTGGTACGCCGGCCTGCCCGATGGCACTGCGTCGCTGCACGGTCATTCCACGCGCCCGAATCATTGCCTCCACCGATTCCGCTCGTTCGATGTGTCGCGGAGCCAGCAGCAAGACTGCCGAGGAACACTGTGTCACGAGCGCCTGATAACATTCCACGAGGGTTTCTTCTTCACCGGGATGAGTACTGCCTGCCACAAACAGCTGTTCCGTTTCCTGAAGCCCAAGACGATCCCTGATCCTCCCAGCCTCCGTGACGGCTGGTATCGGCTGATCGAACTTGATGTTTCCCGTTCGCTTGACTCGCGAGGCCTCTGCTCCCAGCGCAACAATACGATCGACGTCCCGATCCGACTGCATCAGGCAGAGGCTGAGCGTCTGCAACATCGCCCTGTAGAACGATCGCACGGGCGCCCACTGCTGTCGCTCAAAAGACCTGGTTGAAAGCCGGCCATTCACGAGAGCGGTCGGCACTCCGCGCCGACGCAGATGCCACAAGAGATTCGGCCAGAGTTCGGTCTCGACAAACAGATAGAGGCAGGGTTGCAGTCGGTCGATAAACCGGGAGACGACCCAGGGGAAGTCGAGCGGCGCATAACAGTGGTCTGCCACACCAGCCAGCCGCTGCTCTACCGCTTCCCGTCCAGTCTCAGTCACCGTCGAGACCACGAGGCGGTATTCAGGATGACGGCGATGCAACTCGTTGACGAGCGGTGTCACCGCCACGACTTCGCCGAGAGAGACGGCATGAATCCAGATAACTGGTTGATTTGGTTTATTTGGTTTGTTTTGTTTGTCTGGTTGGCTCCGATCCGAGGAACGAAACAAACCAAATAAACTAAATAAACCAAACAAACCTGTTTCACACCCGAGCCGCTGCGGCAACCCGCGACGGCACCGTGGCTTGGCCAACAGCACCGCCACGATGACCGGCGAGACGACCAACAACAGTGTATTGTAGAAGAGACGCCACATGGCTTTGCGCGTTAGGCGTGAAACGCGAAACGTGAAACGATGAACCTGGTCCCCTTACCCCTTACCCCTAACCCCTCACGCTTCACGTTTCACGTCCTCTTCCGCTTGTTCCGTCAGTCGATTCAGGACCGTCTCAAGCTCCAGACATGCGGCCGTCAACGCCTGTTCATCGGAGTCCCGCGAAACCCAGATGGGGGCGCCCCACAGATAGAGACCACGGGACCATGGATACGGGACCATGAACCGATCCCAGCTCGCAAAGAGTTTTTTTTTGAGCAGCTAAAGGCCAGCGGTAC
>JANOOS010000465.1:0-1554 GCA_031421455.1 Nitrospira sp. | reverse complement strand
CCTATGGCCACCGCCAACCAAGAACACCAAACGCAACTTCGCCAACTTGCCGAACTCATACTGGCTGTCGCGGGAGAATCCGTAACTGTCATAAAACGGAGCGCCCCCGAGCGGGCCTTAAAATTGAAACGCCAGGATGAGTGGGGTATCTACCTTGAGTTCCTCAAGGTCATGTTTAATCTCACCGATCGGCTCTCTGCCCTGCACCTGCCGGTCAAAGACCAGCCTCAGTTCATGGACGGCCTTGAAGATGCCGTGACCCTGCAATTGAAGAATGTGTTGGAACCAGCATTCGGTTCCGGCGCCGATCAAACGGAAATTATGCTCACAGTCGGTGCGGCTGTGTCGGAGAGCCGGCAGACCTATGAGCGGTTTCGATTCCTCGTTACTGAAGACAGTCCCGTGAAAGAGGAAATGTTGAAAGCCTTTGGCGGGCGAGTCGCCGACGCGATGGGAATCGCGGAAAACGCGCAGGTGTCCTCCGCCGCAACGCTCTGCGCGAGCGCCGTGATTCCAGCCATCAAAGCCATCTTGGCCGGAGATCTCCCTCCAGCCGCTACAGTCGGTACAGAGGTCCCCATGGCAACCCATACCCCGTCCGCCTCACCACTCCCCACCGCGATGCCTAGCCCCCAAGGTCCAACAGGAAGCGAAATTAAACTGGTGAGCGTCATTTCGACCGTTGCCGGAGAAGAAGTGGAAACTCGGTGGGGACTCCACCCTCGATTTCGTCAAGATCTTCCCCCTGAGGATATGCAACAAATCGCCAAGCTGATGAACCGAGTTGCTAAAATACTTGGCGAACGCTATGCCACCGTGGCATTCTCAGATGAATGGACGTCTTGGCATCGGGCTGGTCACGCCTGACCGGTTTGACCAATCACGCTAGGCCATTCACTCACGACAAATCCGACACCAGCAACGAGGAGGTTCAGTGGATATCCCACGGACAGCAGCCGATTTACCGGAAGGCATTCCAGCAAGTCTCTCTCGTCTCAAAGAGTTGGCGTTTAATCTATGGTGGAGTTGGAATCCAGAAGCCCGTCGGTTGTTCGAATACATCGATCCGACCCTCTGGGTACTGACCCATCACAACCCGGTGAAACTCCTGGCTGATGTCAGGGGGGCTCGACTCATCCACCTCGCCGAAGACCCCTCGTACATGCGGATGTACTCTGCTGCCCTCAAGACGTATGACGAGTATCGTCAGAATGGACACAGCTGGTTTAAAACACAGCACGGCGATTTGAAGTCTCCCACCATCGCCTACTTCTCTGCGGAATTTGGCCTCCACCGATCCATTCCTATCTACAGCGGCGGTCTCGGCATTCTTGCCGGAGACCATTGCAATGAGGCCAGCGATCTCGGCGTGCCCCTGGTAGGGGTAGGATTCATGTACCCGCAAGGATATTTTCGGCAGAGAATCACGCCAGAGGGATGGCAAGAAGCGGCCTACGCCCCCTTCAACCAAGCAGAATCGCCGATTCATCCCGCCCTCACTCCATCGGGAGATCCATGCAGGATTACGGTCGAGATCGGCAGCCGGGTCGTAGC
>JANOOS010000464.1:0-2838 GCA_031421455.1 Nitrospira sp. | reverse complement strand
GATCCGATGCTCCACTTTTCATAAAGTGCCGCCGCGTACTCGTTGGCCGACCCGAACGGCTTGATAGTCGGAACGGTCACTCCACCATTTCCACGCCGGTCTTCCGCTCAAGATCCTGGCAGACGGACCGGATGCGCTCTTTCCAACCCCCATCGATTACCTGCGCATGGTCACTCACATAGCCTTGAGGCCCCGGCAACGGGATCTTGGATCTTTCGTAAGGAGCAGCCTGAGCGATCCCCTCGAAGAGGACGAGACAGAGAACCATCGCAATGTTAACGATTTTCGTCATCGCTGCCCAGACTGCGGCAGTTGTTCGACTGTGCGCGCAAGCAGTGTCGCGGCTTGTAGATACCGGTCAAAGAGACGCGGCACTTCGTGGAGACCAGGAGTAATCTGTCCACGCTTGAGCAACCAGCAGTCCATCAAACCCTGCAGATCCAGTTTCAGCTGCGCAGCAACGTCCTCGATCACCGCATCGGAGTGAGAAAGGACGGGACGACCGAGAAGACGTTGGACCCCGCGCAGCAAAGGAAGGGTTGCGGTAATCGAAAGCGGCAGTAAAATCATCGTTGCCTCTTCGCCTCCGCCCCCCTCGACATAGCGCTGGCGCAAACGTAAGACATGACTCATCAGGCCCTGAACCACGGCCTCTCTCAACCGATCGGTCTTCACGTGAAAACCGATGAAGGGATCGCGTCCGCCCAGCACGCGATGCTGTTCTTGGATCTCCAGAAATTCAAGTGGAAAGACGGCTGCCGACCTGTGCAGCTCCTCTTCTGTCAGAAAGAGAGGTGCCAGAATCTGCTCCTTGCTCCATTGACGGTGCACCGCACTGTACTGTTTGAGGACGGCACTGTCGTATGACGAGACGAGAAGCAGGATATTCAGGTTGGACCGCCCTGGAAAAAACTCGCCCCGGACGGCACTGCCATAGAGCAAGATACCTTCCAACTGCTCTCCGAATACCGCTGTGACCTCCTTCACATAGGTCTGCAGCCGCTTCTGTATGTCGTTCGGCAACCCCTCGATCAAACGTTCAGCCCTGTCCATATCTCTCATGACGACGTCGGATGTGGAGATCTCTCATGTGCACGGAGATCGGGGAGAAACCCTGCGGCAATCACGCGATCGAGCTGATTGAACGGCGGCATCGTCCGCAACCCCGCCGTGGTTGACAGAACCTGGTAGCGAAGCCGTGCGTTTCGATCCAGCGTCTGAAACACGCGATCGCGCAGGAACGCCACCACGGGATTCTCTGTATTCCAATAGAACACTTGTTGATCGGCCAATTGCTGCAACATGGTAACTTGTGGCCGCCTGATTCGCTCAAATTCTTTTAGCCTGGCGGAAGAATAATCCTGATCGGCAAGACAGCCCGGCAAGAGATCGGACAGAGCCATGGCATCGACCATGGCTTGCATGCGGCCCTGCGAGGCATGGGGATTCATCGCATGGGCGGCATCGCCGATGAGGACAGCTCCATCCGCTACCCAGGTCGGCGTTCTCACTCTCCCGGTCGGCATATAGGCGGTCTGGCTCCAATCGCTCAGACGCCGAAATAGCTTGGAAAACTGCGGTGCAATCTGGCTCCAGGTCTGCTGTAGCGCGGCTATACCACGCTGCTTCACGGCCTCCATCGAATCCTTGGGAATCATGTAGAAGAGATAGACCTTATTTCCCGTCGCCGGAAAGATTCCCAAAATAGTCTTGTGCCCAATGTAGTAGAACGACTCCGATACTGGCTCATCCGATTCGAGGATCGCGATCAAATACCCGTCAGGATACAGATACAGATCAGCGGGAATTTTCAGGGCCTCACGCACTTTTGAAAAAGCGCCATCTGCGCCGACGACAATCTTTGCACGGATCGTATTGGCGCCTTCCGGACCTTGCGTGGATAATCCCACCACCTGGTTTCCCTCGCGTAATAGTCCTGTGAAGGAAGTTCCGTAACGGAGGGTCACGCTCTTCTGCTGCTGCACTGCCGCGACAATGGCATGGTGTGCCACATTCGGCAAGGTCACGATGGCGCGATTGTAGGGCGGCGGCAGATCGCCATAGTCGATGCTACAGAGGCGCGTCCCGCCGGCCCGGCAAAAATGAAAGTGCCGCACGGACCTTGTGGCATCTGCCGGTAACGACTGCAGCACGCCCAAACGATCGAGCACATGCTGGCCGTTCGGTTGGAGAATCTCTCCCCGCAACCCTTTGGGTGGGCCGACGGCCTGATCCAACACGATGGTGCTGACCCCCTGCTTCGCCAGCGCCAGGGCTAAGACGGCTCCCCCACCCCCTGCCCCTACCACTGCCACGTCGGTCTGTTCAGTCATCGTGCCTCATAACGGAAGGCTGAGGTTAAGGTCGAGGGCGCCTCAACCTTCTGCTCTACTTCCATTCCCGATACCGATCGTGATCGTTCCACATCGCCAGGAACTTCTCCAGGGCCTTGGCCGTGATCGCATGGTCGGTAATGACGTCGAGCCGCTCATCGTTATAGCGGTTACCGCTCGTCGTGTGGTTCATTGAGCCGGAGGCATTCACTTCATCGTCGATCACCACCTGTTTCAGATGCATCAGCCCATCATGCTGGTTCACGAGAATAGGGATGCCGGCCAATTGTAACGTGTGGAGTGCCGTGAGCTGCTTGAGGTCCTCTGTGCGCTTCAGATCGGTGATCAGGCGCACATCGACTCCCCGTTTTTTCGCTGCGACCATTGCCTCCACCGCACGGGGAGAGGTCAATCCATAGACCGCCACATAGAGGTAGCGCGTCGCATGCCGATAGAGTGTGGTCAGGCGATCGAGTGGCGCGTCGTCCGGCCCGTAGTAGACCTC
>JANOOS010000463.1:0-3592 GCA_031421455.1 Nitrospira sp. | reverse complement strand
CAGGGACGGGTCACACGGGGCTGGTTGGGCGTCGGCATCCAACCGCTTACGGCGGAGCTGGCACGCAAGTTTGGCGTCAAGGAAGGCGAAGGGGTGCTGGTCAATGAAGTCTTCGAAAGGGATCCGGCAGCAGCAGCCGGCATCAAACCCGGCGACATTTTAACCCGTATTGACGGCACCGTGATCGACACGCCGAACCGCCTCTCTCGCGTCGTAGCGGGATTACTTCCGGGCTCGACGGCAAAAGTTGAGATCGTTCGAGATCAACAGCGTTTGATGCTAGACGTCTCCCTCAGAGAACGCCCTGAGCAGGCCGTGATCGCCTCGCTCCCTCAAGGACGCGCTGAAATCAAGCTAGGCTTCGATGTGCAAAATCTGACGCCTGGTCTTGCCGATACATTCAAACTGCAGGAAAGCCGCGGCGTGCTCATCAGCAAAGTGGAGCCCGGTAGCCTCGCCCAATCGGAAGGCCTTCACGAAGGTGATCTCATCAAGGAAGTGAACCGTGTCGATGTGGGATCGGTCGGAGAATTCAGCAGCGCCATTTCCAAACTCCGGCGTGGCGAAACAATTCTGCTCCGCGTGCTGAGAGAAACCCGCGCGTTCTATGTCGTGCTCAAATCGACCGACTAGGCTGGTTTATTTGGTTGATCTGGTTTGTTTTGTTTATTTGGTTCGTTTGGTTCATCTGGTTGATCCGGTTCGTCTGGTTCAACCAAACAAACGAGACAAAACCAAACAAACCAGATGAACCAGAGCGTTCAATGCGCTGCCGCATGCGTCTCCACTTTAGGCTTATGCGCCTCAACGATTCGAACTGCAAGCTCACGTGGCACTTCGTCGTATCTCGCAAATTCCATCGTGTAGCTGCCGCGGCCTGCTGTCAATGAGTTCAGCGTCGTGGCATACGTCAGCATCTCTGCCATTGGGACAAGGACCGTGATCTGCTCCGTGTGGTCTCTCGCCTCCACGTGGAGAATCCGCCCGCGTCGCGCATTCAAATCCCCAATCACGCCTCCGATGTGATCTGCCGGCGCCTCCACCTCCACCGTCATGATCGGTTCTAACAGGACGGGATGAGCCATCTCCAAGGCCTTCTTGAACCCCATCGACGCCGCGACCTTAAACGCCATCTCAGATGAATCAACCGCATGGTACGACCCATCGTACACGGCAACTCGGCAATCGACGATAGGAAACCCCGCCAAGCTTCCGTGATGCATGGCTTCGATGACACCTTTCTCCACGGCGGAGATAAAGTTTCGTGGAATGGCTCCACCGACGACTTTATTTTCAAAGCGGAATCCCTCCCCTCGTGGAAGAGGCCCGAGTTCCAGCCAGCAATCGCCATACTGTCCATGCCCGCCGGTTTGCTTCTTATATTTCCCCTGGGCCTGTGCCGTGCTGCGTATAGTTTCGTGATACGGAATCTTCGGCATATGCAGCACCACTTCCGCACCGTACTTGCGGCGCAATTTTTCGAGCGCAAGATCGATGTGCCACTGGCCCATCCCGCTCAATACCATTTCCTTCGTATCGGCATGCCGCGAGAATTCGAGGGTCGGATCTTCTTCGATTAACTTATGCAAGCCAAGACTGACTTTTTCGATGTCGGCACTGGACTTCGGCTCGATTGCAAAGGACAACACAGGGCGGGGAAGCGCCGTTTTCTGATAAGAGACGGGCGCCTGTTCGTCGCAGAGCGTGTCGCCGGTTTGCGTATCTTTGAGTTTCCCGATTGCGACGATGTCCCCTGCGCCGGCAGAAGACATGGCGGCATGTTTCTTCCCCGTCACGGCATAGAGATGCCCGCATTTTTCTCTGCTGTTCCGGGAACTGTTGAACACGGTGGAGTCTGCGTGAAGAACTCCCGACATAACTCGCAGAAAAGACAGACGCCCGACAAAGGGGTCTATTAACGTCTTGAAGACGATCCCTGACAATGGGTCTTCGCAAACGGCACGGCGAGTGACCGCCGCGCCTGTATCCGGATGCAGCCCTGCCAACGGGGCATTCGACGCCCGATCCATTGGAGATGGCAATATTTCGACGATTGCATTGAGGAGCGGAATGATCCCGATATTGTCGATGGCAGAACCGCTGTAGAGGGGAACAATCTTGCAGGTCTGGACACCAAGGCGCATTCCATCAATCAACTCCTCCTGCGTCAATTCCCCCATTGTGAGATATTGTTCCAATAATCGGTCATCACGCTCAGCCACATCCTCATGAACTCGTTTCCGCGCATTACCTACCGCCTCCCGCTCATTCTCTGGAACCGGCAACTGTTGAATCGCAGGGGTCTCCTTGCGCGAAGTGATGAGGCGTTGCTGAACAAGGTCCAGCACGCCGGTGAGCTGACCGCCGCTGCGATAGGGCAATGACATCGGCAATGGCATAATCCCAAGATCGCGTTGACACATCGCGAGAACTTCATCGAGGGAGGCGCCGTCATGATCTAATTGATTGAGAAACAGTAGACAGGGTAAGCCGAGTGCGGTGACGCGAGACCAGACCCTGACGAGTTCGCTTCGAATTCCCGATGAGGCGCCTACCACCAGGATTACGGCGTCTACCGCGCGCAAGGCCATAGTCGTCTCCCCGATCAAGCTCAATGCGCCAGGAGGGTCGACGAGGTTGACCGTGGTGTGATTCCAGAAACAACGGATGAGACTGGTACTGACGGAACTGCGCCGGTGCAATTCTTCCGGCTCGAAGTCTGAGACGGTCGTGCCTTGTGCGACCGACCCGAGGTGGGGAACAGTGCCGGTGGCAAAAAGGATGGCTTCAGCCAGTGAAGTCTTCCCGGCACCGGCATTGGAGATCAAGACCACATTTCTGAGTGACTCCCTCTGTAGTTCGCTCATGGGGCCCTCCTTTTAGTTTATTTGGTCTGTCTCGTCTGTCCGGTCTATCTGGTCGGAGAGGTCTATTCTGTCTTTCTTGTCAACTGATCGTACGGGCAAAACCCACCGGACAGACCAGATAGGCAAGATGGACCTCATCAACCAGATAGACCAGGCTTGTTACATCGCTCTAGCTCTCCTTTCGCTCACACGCCAGCGCCATGGTTTGTCAACCAGCCTTGATCGGCAAAGCTGACATAGCGTCCATCGCCGACGACAAGATGGTCAAGAACCCGAATGCCCAGGACTTCCCCTGCTGATACCAAACGCGCCGTTAGAATGCGATCTTCCGGGCTAGGTGTTGGATCGCCACTGGGATGGTTGTGCAGGAAGATCACCGCTGCGGCAGATTCTCTTACCGCCAGGGTAAAGACTTCGCGTGGATGAACAATGCTGAGCGTTAAGCTGCCTTCCGATACCGTGATGTCACGCATGATGGCATGCTTGGCATCTAGTAAAACGACTTTGAAAATTTCGTGACGCAGGTCACGCAAAGTTGGATGGTAATGGGTGAAGAGATCACGGCTGGATGTGATTTTCGTTCCTTTGGTCAGCGGAGCAGCAAGGGCGCGTTTCCCCAATTCAAGGGCAGCCTTCAGTTGTGCCGCTTTGGCCTCCCCTACACCTGGGATCGCACAGAGTTCTTCGATTCCGCATTGTGCAAGTCCGGCGATATCTCCAAGCCG
>JANOOS010000462.1:0-3531 GCA_031421455.1 Nitrospira sp. | reverse complement strand
GAGCGTCGCGTAGTTCGAGAGATAGATGGCGTCGTGCCGGGGATCGGTCGACTTCAAGACGATGACCTGGACCAGACTCGGGGATACTTTCTTCACGGATATACCCAGCCGTATCACTTCCGTCGGCAGCAACGGTTCCGCAAGCTTTTCACGATTCTGGGTTTGGACTTGGGCGATGTCGGGGTTGGTGCCGACTTCAAACGTCAGCTTGATGGTCACATGCCCGTCATTACTGCTGGTGGACTCGAAATAGAGTAAATTATCGATGCCGGGGAGAGTCACTTCAATCGGTCGGGCCACAGCCTCAGCCGCCACCTCGGCACTGGCGCCGGGATAATCCGCGTCGATCTGCACAACCGGTGGAGTGATTTCTGGAAACTGCGCGATAGGCAGGAACTGCATGGACAGCAGCCCCATCACGACGATAATGATGGACACGACCGAGGCCAGAATCGGCCGTTCGATGAAAACATGCAATGTCACAAATGATCCTTATTGAGACGCGGGGGGAAGGGCATTTGCGGCCGTCGCACCGGTTGGGCTCCATGGAACAGCCTTCACCGGCGCGCCGGGACCGATCTTCATGAGACCATTGACGACGACGCGATCTCCTGTTTTCAATCCCCCATCGATCAGCCACTGGTCACCCTTCCAGTCGGAGGCAGCCACGTCTCGAATATCGATCTTCTCGTCCTGGCCGACCACATAGACGAAGGGACCCTGAGGACCTTGCATCACAGCACGTTGAGGAATGAGGATCGCGTCCGTATTCGTATCGCCCGTGAATCGCACCTTCACAAATTGCCCGGGCAGGAGGGTACGCTTGGGATTGGGGAACGTGATTCTGGCTTGGCGTGAACCGGTCTCCGTTCGCAGACCAGGCTCCAGAAGATCGAGGACACCCTCATCGGGATAGACCGAGTCATCCATGAGCGTGAGCCTGCCTCGCAATTGGTAGACCCCTGGGTGCGTAATTTTCTTCGATTCGATATCTCGCCGCCGTTTGAGAATGAAGGTCTCTGGCACACTCACCACCACATACATAGGATCGACACGATGGACAACCGTCAACAAATCCGTTTGCGCCGAAACCAGGCGCCCTTCGTAGTAACGGCTCCGTTCGCTCAGGCCGTCGATGGGAGCGATAATGAGCGTGTTGTCGAGATCGAACCTCGCTTTGGTCATCTCTGCCTTCGCGCCTTGCAACAACGCTTTGGCAGTCAGGTCGCCGGCCACGGCATCGTCCACATCCTTCTGGCTGACTGCCTGTTCTTCCAACAGCGGTTTCACACGGGCAAGGTCTTGTTGCGCCTGCACGACGCGCGCTTCAGCTTCCGCAATCCTGGCCTTGGCCCGTGCCACAGCTGCTTGGAACGGAACGGGATCGATCTGATACAAGCGGTCGCCCTTCTTGACATCACGCCCTTCTGGGTACAACACCGCCTTCAGCAAGCCGGTCACTTGCGAGCGAATCTCCACCGGGCGCGAAGCCTCAGCCCGCCCGATGAATTCTGGTTCGTCCGGAATCGTCTGGCGAGTCACCGTGACCACTTCAACTTGCGCCACTTCTTGAGCCGGCGCCGACCCAGCTTCTTGTTTGCAACCTGGCAAGCAAGCGATCGCGGCCAATACGAGTAGCGCAGGGGCATATCCGAACGGCTGAGTCCTCAAAAAAACCATAACAAGCTACTCCGTGGTTCTTCACCCTCGTCGATCCTTCATATCGCACGTCGAACTGTGCATTCTACCGGTGGAGGCGAGAGGTCGGCAAGCCCAGGGCCGAAAGCTCAAGCGAAGCTCAGACTCTCTTACTTTTTCTCAACCTTAGCCTAAACCTCAACCTTCTTCGTGCTGCGCGAAGGGTCCCCTCGACCAGCCCCTGTGATCTCCTCGACGACGCACCTGGTCAAACAACCAGTCGCTCGAAGTTCTGCGCCCTGTTTCCACAGCTTGGTCAACAGTGCCTTGCCGTCGGCATCGATGTACGACACGCCGGTTAGGTCGATCACCGCGTCGCTCTGTTGGTTTCCAGAGAGCTGACGCCAATAGGACTTGAGTTCCTCTACCCAAGGACCTGCGAGCTTCCCTTCGAGGATGATCGACATGGAGGCTGGCGCGGCATTTTTCTGTCCGGTGATCTTCAGCATCTCGCGTGTGCCCTGCTCCAGACTAATGGGAAAGACCCGTTCCAGCAACACCAATCGGCTATGCCATCTAATCTACCTGAACGAACGATGAACGCTTAACGTACAGTCCATTCGATGGGCTAACGGGCGGCGATATTATGCCGATATCCCGACACATGCCAATGAGGCAGTAATGGAATACTGTCGACCACGAACCACAATTCTTTTCTGACCCTCGATTCGATATGCCGCCAACAACAACTCAGAATGCCCCCGTTACTTTTCCTCGCGGGGCGCCTGGCATCCTAGGAACGGAGAACCGTCCACCAATTCCGCAGCCATGTCGATCGTATGAGCTTGTACCCGAGCCAAGCCACAAGCAGCACGCCCAGTAGCGGGACGGCCACCGTGCGCACCAGCTTTTGATAATCGGTCATGTGGACCCGCAAGAGATATTGTGGGCGCTTCATCAGATTCTGTTTCTCTGTCGCAATGGTGACCCTGTACAGGCCCTCATCTAGACTGACTTCAGCTCTCAATACTCCGTCCGGGTGAGTGCTTGGACGAATATCTGCCACAATCTGATCTTCCGTCTCAGTGTTCCCGTTTCCCCTCACGACCCGCATCCCGACCGGCTCGTTACGCAGTGCTGGGTCTACGAGGTCTACGACCAGAAAGGTCTCGCCCTCCTTGGGAATGTCCGTGCAGTATTGATCCTTCAACTGGTATTGCGGTTGATAGGCGTTGAAATGCACAACCCGCTCACCGACCTGCCGCAAGCACGGATCATCTTCTCCGCTCACGCCTCCATGTGCCGCGGCTCCACCGGGATGGTACAGTGCGGCAACAAGGATGAGCGCCGTCGAACATGCCCATGTCACATGTTTCATCATGGCCAAACCCTCCTGTTTGGGGCCTTGCGATGATCTGTTGTTCGCTCTGCCCAAGATAATGGTGCTCCGTGCTGTTCAGCGATCCCAGTGCGTAGTATATGGACGCTCCCGCATAGCGCCACTATTGCCAGTGCACTCAAGATCATCTGCTCCATATCGCCCTCCTCATCACCGCTGACAATTCAATGTATTTTTGTCCCCGTCTCTGTGGCTCACCGAGCAGACAGGCCCCTCCGGGGTGTAGAGAGGGGCCTATCTACCTCAGCGGGAGACGCCGCGAGATTTCGCGGCATCCACCTGGGTCCGGAAAAGAGACCGGTCTCCATCTCTCTGCCATGATCATCTGGTCTTATCGTCTCACCACATCGACTGTCTGCTGCTACTGTTCATTCTTACAGAGACGTATGCGCAACTCTCGTTCCAGCAGGCTCCTGCCCAATCTGGATCATCGATGTCACTGAAACTAGATGAGATTGAGCGGTCCCGTTCGGGAATGTCTCTCGTGAAAAAAA
>JANOOS010000461.1:0-5705 GCA_031421455.1 Nitrospira sp. | reverse complement strand
AGCGGAACCTTTTCCGCCCTTCTTAAAGATGTGGCACAGAATCTATCAGATGAGCAGCTCCCCCCATTCTCCAATACCGACGATCCGATAGAACCGGTTCCGTCGACGGAAGCCGACGGCCATCCATTGGGAACAGCATTGAGCGATATCGCAGTCGCGTCGTACTTTGCAATGCAGGATCTTCCTGCGGCGGCTTCTTCAGGGGCCGACAAGGCCGAGTCTTTAGAGGGCTCCACGAAGATTCAACTACAGAGCGTCGAATCGACTCCTCTCCTCCCGCAGGGCGTGACTATCGTTGCGCTCACTGACGTTCGCTCGATGAGAACGGAGCCTACGCCGGTCGATCCGCGCATGCCTAGAACCAATGACTCTTCCATCGATTCCCCGCCCCAGCCGGTTCTCGATCTTGATCGTTCTGGTGAGACCTCTGCGAGACAAGAAGGTGCACGAACCACGGATGGAGTACCCATTCGAAACGATCGCAGCGTTCCAGTTGCTCTTGCGTCTGCTCCCCTCGATCAACCGTCCGGTAACGCAACCCTTCCAGCCAAGACGCCACAGGGCTCCCTGATGACCGATCAAGGGCCTGCTCCTGTTATGGAGGACCAGAGTGCGAAGACTGTAATTCCCGCCGGATCTGTGAATGTGGGGGGACAATTTCTTGAGCGTCTGTCGGCAGGAGCTCAGCCATCGGCGATGGTCCAAGCGCAGGGGACTCAACAGACCACGTTGCCTGGTCAATCTCTATCGGTCCCCGTGATTGGTGTTAGCGAGGGAGGGGAACAAGATCCATTCGGGGCTGATGCGCAGGGAGCAGGGGACGGAACTTTCTTTCGGTTCGGGGAGAGTGGGCCGCCCGAATCGGTGACGCGAGGAAATCAGTCTCAGCCCTTCAATGGGCAATTCACATCGGCGGTGCAGGCACAGTCATCGCCTCAGGGAGAGGGCACATCCGTTGCGACTCCGGCAGCGGATCGTCTCAAGATGGCACAGGCCGTTCTCGGTGAGGACCATTCGGCGACCGTGACAGCGGCGGCTGGAAAGGTTCAGTCCGTCCATGTGGAGCTGCCCGCGCATAACTCAGGTCCACTCAGCGTGAGGATCTCCATGACAGACCAGATGGTGCATACACAGTTCACCACCGATCGAAACGATCTCGGCGCATTACTAATGGGGCGACAGGATCAACTTCAGCAAAGTCTGGCCAAGTCTGGACTGGAACTTGGCCACTTTCAGGTACATATCGATCAGCGAAACCAACAAGAATCGTTGTCGGATCGGCCGTCGCGACGGAATGGTGATGCGCCGGAGCATCAGCCGGCTTCACAGGATCGCAACCTGCATGCCCAAGACCGAGAACGGTCCGATCGTCGGCATCCACGCGCATTGAGTTTGTTTGCATAGCCGTGGAACAACGACTCAGGTAGATAGGCTGAAGGCTATTAGGGGTTAGGCTTCTTGCGCAACGAGGATTCATCTCTTCTCGAACCCAAGGTCGTAGAAACCGAGACGGTGTTGAATGGCGCGATTCATGTTTTGCCAGAAAATTCATGACCTTCAGCCTTCAGCCTGAACACCTGAGTAATTACCTCTTTTTAAAGAAAGGACAGAATCATGATCGACTTCGCTGCGATAAACAATTCAACAGCCAAGCCCTCCACGTCGGCCACCGGGCCAAAAGAACTTGGCCAGGATGAGTTCTTGAAACTGCTCGTCACCCAGCTCAAGTATCAGGATCCGCTCAAGCCTCTCGAAAACCAGGACTTCATTGCGCAGACGGCGCAGTTCAGTCAGCTGAATCAGATGACCGACCTCGTTAAATTGATGAAGCGGAGCGTCGAGCTGCAAGAATCGGCATTAGCGTCGGCTCAGAAGCCAAGTGCGCAAGTAGTGTAGGGGCGCAGGCGCGGCTTGTTTCGGCGGAATACGGATAGTCAAGAGTCGATTTTTCTCCTTCGCCGCATACCCCGTAGCTTGCTGCGGGGATGAAGGCGAGGAGAACCCTCTGTAGTCTTGGCGAAGGAGGGTAGCGGCTTCGGAGAATTTCGCAGGATGCCCCGCAGCTTGCTGCGGGGAGCTTCATTGGAACATTACAATAAGTAAAGGAGACGGATCATGGGAATTTTGACTACAATGTTTTCGGCTGTCAGCGGACTCAATACATACGGGAACGCCATGTCCGTGATCGGGAACAATATTGCGAACGTCGGGACAGTGGGATTCAAGTCGAGCTACGCGTCATTTGCAGATTTGGTCTCGGCTTCGCTTGGCGGTGGGTCGGCTACCGGCCAGGTTGGATTGGGGGTATTTTTGAATGGCGTGCAGACGAGTTTTACCCAGGGCTCCCTCTCGAATACGGGGAACACCTTGGACTTAGCGATCGACGGGAATGGGTTTTTTGGGTTGCGCGATACTGCGGGGACGGTCTCCTATTCTCGCGCCGGACAATTTCAAGTGAACAGACTCGGAGAGATCGTGGATCCGAGCGGTCGATTCTTGCAGGGCTATCAAGCGTCAACGACTGGGATCATCTTGGGAACAATCGGAAATATTACCTTGTCTACTGCTACGGTCGCTCCACAGGCGACCAGCACCGCGAGCGTGGAGGCCAATCTCAATGCAGGCTCCACCGTTCCGGCGACCGCATTCGACGTGACCGATGCCACGACGTATAACTTCTCAAATGGCATTACGGTCTACGATACGCTCGGAGCGCAGCATCAGCTTCGAATGTATTATGTGAAAGATGCAGCGGCCAACACGTGGAACCTCCATTCTCAAATCGATGGCGGCGCCACGACGGCGCAAACCAACTTGGTATTCAATTCCAGCGGCGTGCTGACAGGTGGTGGCGCCCAGACATTCACATTGCCCATCGCCGGCGGGGGGGCCACGCCACTGACGGTGGCCATGAATTTCTCAACCATCACGCAGTTTGGATCTGCGTCGAATTTGACGAACCAGCTTCAAGATGGTTTTACCTCCGGATCCTTTCAGAGTTTGTCGATCGATTCTGAAGGGCGAGTGGCAGCGCAGTTTACCAATGGTCAAACCAGAACCCTTGCCCAAGTCGTTCTGAGCCGATTCACGAATCCAAATGGACTCACACGTTCCGGTGAGAATGGGTTTGCCGAAACGATTGACTCCGGCGCGCCACTGGCAGGGGCTCCGACGAATAATGGATTAGGGCGGCTCATTTCCCAAACCATCGAGCAGTCTAATGTCGATCTCGGTAAGGAATTCGTCGACATGATCATCACCCAACGCGCATTTCAAGCGAATTCCAGGGCCATTTCGACGAGCGATGAGATGTTGCAGGAATTGGTGAATCTCAAGCGTTAACCCGCCCTATTCATTCGGTTGGCCGGTCCCCCACCCATCCCTCCCCCATAACTATGGGGGAGGGTGAGGGAGGGGGCGCGAAGCTAGGCGAGAGGCACGGGGCACGGGGCTAGGGGCTAGAGGGAAGACATTCCTTCTGATCACCCCTAGCCGCTGGCCCCGTGCCTCTCGCCTGAACATCGCCGATGTTTTCTTCTCCCACACCGCCCGTCTATTCGATTGCAGCGTCATTATTTTGACATCGTCAAGCCTCTGGCAGTGCTGAGATCATTTTTACGGCCACAGTCCATCTCATTCATACGCCAATCGCTCTGTTTCGGCTGATGCGTCCTTCGCGTGGACCTTTTTGCCGATGGCATAGCCATTGCAAACTTCACGTTCGTCGACAGGGTTCGATTGTTGGAGGAGGCACATATGGCAGAGAAAGAAACCAAGCCGCCGGAGGAGACGCCGGCGCCAGCGCCGGTTGCGGCGGGGATTCCGATGAAAATGGTCATCATCATTGTCGCAGGGACCCTCGTGCTGGGACTTGGAGGGGCATTTGCGCTCTTTAAGTTTATGGCCGGAGGGCATGGGGGTGACGATCAGAAAGCAGAGGCGACGGCCGCGAAGGCGGCAGGGCATGGAGAGACGGAGGCGAAACATGAGGGCCCCAAAGTCAATGCGCCAGGCGCGATCTACGACATCGACCCGTTCATCGTGAATTTAGCGGATACGCCGGAGGTGCGCTATCTGAAACTGACGGTGAAGTTGGAACTCGAAAGTCAGGATGCCTCGGCCGAATTGGCCAGTCGTGTCCCGCAACTACGCGACACAATCCTTGTCCTGCTGACAAGTAAGGATGCGGCATCGATCCGCACTCCTCAGGGTAAGTTCCAGTTGCGCGATGAGATTACGCAACGGGTCAACAGCCTACTTCCCAAACCTGGTGTGCGGGCCGCCTACTTCACGGACTTCGTCGTGCAATAGCCGGGACCATCTCGTCACTATGGAGAAAATACTCTCACAAGACGAAATCGACGCGCTCTTAAAAGGGGTCGTCTCCGGCGAAGTTGAGACCCAGGCGGAGGAAGAGGGGCAGCCGGTCGGCGGGGTCAAGCAGTATGACCTCTTCAATCAGGAACGCATCGTTCGCGGGCGTATGCCGACGCTCGAACTGATTACCGACCGGTTTACCAGACACCAGTCCCTCTCATGGAGCGCTCTGCTGAATACGAAGGTGGAGTTCAATATTATCGGGACGCAAATCATGAAGTTCGGCGCGTTCATGAAGACCGTTCCGATTCCATCCTCTCTGAGCGTGTTTCGCATGGATCCGCTGCGGGGGAGCGGTCTGTTCGTTATAAATGCGTTCTTAGTCTACCTCGTGGTGGACTATTTCTACGGGGGCAAGGGCCAAACGCATGTCAAGCCTGAAGGCCGAGATTTCACACCGATTCAGTTGCGGATCATCAAGAAGCTTGTGCAGTCGGCGTTTGAGGATCTGGAAAAAGCTTGGCGCGCTGTGATCGCTGTCAAAACGGCGCTGGTCCGTTCAGAAATGAATCCTCAGTTTGCGATGGTGGTCACCGCATCGGAGATCGTCTTTGTGACCACCCTTCAAGTTCAATTTGGAGAGACCACCAGCGACTTCTTTCTTGTCTATCCCTATTCGATGCTCGAGCCCATTAAAGAGAAACTCTACTCAGGCATCGTCTCGGATCAAGTCGAGCAGGATGGAAGCTGGGTAACCAGATTTCAAGAAAAACTACACGAATGTCAGCTTGGCATAACGGTTCGGCTTGGAACCGCCACAGTCAAGGTACGGGACGTGTTGGATTTCGCTCCGGGGGATCTCATCCTGTTAGACCAACGGCCCGGCGATCCGCTGGATTGTTTTGTTGAAGGCTACTTGAAATTTCAAGGAAGCCCTGGTGTTTCGAAGGGAAACCAAGCCTGTCGCATTGAAAAGGTCGTCGCGTAAGCGACGTACACGTCTGAGGAGAACTGTCTATGGCTGACAACGAAGTAGCGAATTCCGGAGTGAATGCTCCCACCTCCGCTCCCGCTCCTCCACCGACTCCTGCGTCGTTTCCATCGCTTGACGGCGGAGGAGCGGCCTCGGCGCCCAAGAACATAGACTTTATCCTCGACATTCCGATGCAGGTGACCGTGCAGGTCGGGTCGACCAAAATGGTGATTCGCGAGTTATTGCAGCTCGGGCAAGGTTCGGTGATCGAGCTCGAAAAGCTTGCGGGAGAACCGATGGAAGTGCTGGTCAACAACAAGCTGGTGGCGCGGGGCGAAGTGGTCGTAGTGAACGAGAAATTCGGCATCCGCCTCACCGACGTGATCAGCGCGGCCGAACGCGTGCAGCAACTGGC
>JANOOS010000460.1:0-2742 GCA_031421455.1 Nitrospira sp. | reverse complement strand
CCCGCCAACACTGCGCGAACTGCAGCATCTTCCACGCCATAATGGTCGATGATCGCGTGCATTTCTAAATCATCCGTCAACACCACTCCGTCGTAGTGCAGCTCCTGGCGCAAGAAGTTCGTGATGATGGCCGGCGAGAGCGTAGCCGGCAATTCTGGATCGAGGGCTCGGTAAAGGACGTGCGCGGTCATCAGCGAGGCCACGCCTTGCGTCACGGCACGGCGGAAGGAGGGGAACTCGACGGTCTCCAATCGCTTGCGCGATGCCTCGACCACGGGAAGTTCTTTATGGGAATCGACACTGGTATCGCCATGACCGGGAAAGTGTTTTCCGCAGGCCACCACCATATTGTCTTGTAGTCCCGCCGCCGTCGCCATTCCCAGTTCACAGACGACATCCGGCGTGGTGCCGAACGCCCGGTCGCCGATGACCGGATTGTCCGGGTTGCTGTTCACATCGAGCACGGGCGCCATATTCATGTTCACGCCCACCGCCCGCAACTCTTTGGCAATGGTGGCCGCCGCCGCGTAGGCCATTTCAGTGGAGTTGCAGCGGCCCAACAGGTCGCAGGGGGGGAAAATCGTAAAGCCTTTCGGAAGACGGGAGACTCGACCGCCTTCTTGATCGATCGAAATCAACAGCGGTGAATGGGGACTGCAGGCCTGTAATCCATTGGTCAGATCGACCATCTGTTCGACGGATTCCAGATTCCGAGAGAAGAGAATCACGCCCCCCGGCTTGTATTCTTTGATGAACGAGGCCAGGTCCGGTGTCACGGATGTGCCCAGAAACCCGACCATGAAAAGCTGCCCGATCTTATCGCGCGAAGTCATGAAATCCTTTTAGCGGGATGCTGAAAAAGTCCGCCGGCTTCGTTCTCGCATCGCTCAGATCCTCAACGTACCCCAGAGGGTACGCCTCCGGTCTTCACTCGCTGCGGCCTTGCTGACGGCCTTTTTGAGCATCCCGCTGACAATTCAGGTGCTAATGCCGTATGTATTATCACAGCAGCGCGTCGCACGATACTGAGCTGTTTCGCAGGCTGCGAGGTTGCAAGTTTCTTCGTGCCGAAGCCTGAAGTTCAGCCTCGACATTCTTACAAGCTTCGATCGATGAGATACTGCACCAACAATCTGGTGCCGATCGCGGTCGGACCCTTCGGAACGTAGGCCCGTTCCCGCTCGCTCCAATCCGTGCTGGCAATATCGAGGTGTACCCACGGGCAGTCCCCCACGAATTTGCTGAGAAAGAGCGCCGCGGTAATCATGCCGCCGCCACGTCCGCCGATGTTGCGCATATCGGCGACATCGCTCTTGAGCTGTTCGAAATATTCTTCCCACAAGGGCATCTCCCACACCCGTTCGCCGGCCTTCTGCCCCGATTTCCGCACCTGTTCTTTGAGCGCCTGGTCGGTGCCGAACATCCCGATGGCAAATTGGCCAAGCGCCACGACGCAGGCCCCTGTGAGCGTCGCAATGTCAATCAAGGCCGCCGGTTTGTAACGCATGGCGTAGGCGAGGCCGTCGGCCAGGATGAGCCGGCCCTCCGCATCCGTGTTCTGCACTTCGACGGTCTTTCCCGATAGCGTCGTCACGATATCGCCCGGCTTCATCGCCCGGCCACCAGGCATGTTTTCCGCCACGGGCAGGATACTGATGAGACGCAACGGGAGCTTCAGTCTGGCCGCTGCCCTGATCGAAGCCAGCACCTCGGCTCCCCCCGTCATATCGGCTTTCATATGTTCCATATTTTCGGCAGGCTTCAGCGAAATCCCGCCCGTATCGAAGGTGATCGTTTTCCCGACCAGCACCACTGGACGCTCGTCTTTTTTCTTGGTTCCGTTGTACTCAAGGATGATGAACTTGGGCGGCTCCTGACTTCCGCGCGATACACCGAGCAACGCACCCATCCCCAACTGCTCCATCTCTTTCTGTTCGAGAATCTTGATCGCGATCCCTTCAGTCTTGGCGATGGTCTTCGCTTCGTCGGCGACCCTGGCGGGAGTCAGGACGTTGGAGGGATGATTACAGAGATCCCGGACAAAAACGGTGGCCTCTGCTGTGGCGATGCCGCGCCGAATTCCCTCGGTGACCTGGCCCAACTGATCCTTGTGCTGGGCGAGAATCCTCATCTCCGCGACGTCTTGTCCTGAAGCAGGCTCGCTCCGATAGACCGTGAACTGATAACTGCCCAGGATCGCCCCTTCAACCATCGCTTGCGCCACCTCGATCCAGGACATCTTGTTAGGCTTCACCGTTGGAAGCACGACTGCAAAGGACCCGACCTTCGCCTGACGGACGCGCTTCGCGGCTGAGCCCATCGCTTGCCGGATCGTCTCCAGCGTGACCTCGTTTTTCTTGCCCAGCCCGACCAGCACCAGCCGTTTTGCCGGTACCTTGTCCTGCGTGTGATAGAGCAAAACTTCGTTGGCCTTGCCTTCGAATTCCTTGGATTGCACCAGCTTACTCAACGAACCTCCGAGGGCACGATCGAGTGGGGCCGCACCCTGTTTGGCCAGTGCCTCTCCTTCACAGTGCGTGAGCACCAACACCTCTGCCGACGCAGTTTCCGCTTGCTCAACCTGTACCGTGACTTGCATGCTCTTCATTGCGCAAACTCCTTGTTCAAGTTGCTCGAACGGAAGTGGCAGGTTTCTAGTTTCTAGTTTCAGGTTTCATGTTGTCAGGAAACAGCCTCAAAAAACTTGAAACTTGAAACTAGCAACTCGAAACGTTTCTCGTT
>JANOOS010000459.1:0-3014 GCA_031421455.1 Nitrospira sp. | reverse complement strand
TTGCTTGACATTCCGAGCAGAGCTACAGTACAGAGAGCGACGTAGTCATACACTGAATGAGGAGATGCGATGAAATTTCTTGAGAGTCCGATGCAGACGATGGGCGTAGGATTTGCGCTCGCGGTGGTGTTAATCATGGGGTATCTCGCGATGACCGGTACGGCGGTCGGTGATGCCGATTGGTTTGGTTTGCTGTTACGCTGGACCCATTTCTTGGCTGGAATTGTCTGGATCGGGTTGTTGTACTTTTTCAACCTGATCAATGCATCATTCTTGAAGAGCCTGGACGGACCCACCAAGAATATCGTGATTCCCAAGTTGATGCCTGCCGCGCTGAACTGGTTCCGTCATGGCGCGACAGTCACGGTGCTTGCCGGGATTGTGTTGTACCTCTACATGTATCAGAGAGGCGGAACCGGCGCGATTGCGCTGGGAATCGGCGGGTTATTGGGTATCATCATGATGGCCAATGTCCACGCGGTGATTTGGCCGAACCAAAGGCGGATTATTGCGGCGGTGACGGCGGCAGCCCAGGGGACTCCTGCGCCGCCGGAAATGGCCCAGTGGGGTCGGACAGCGCTTCTCGCTTCCCGGGTCAACTTTATGTTGTCGATTCCCATGCTACTGTTCATGGGGGCCGGCAGCCACTTCAGGTAAGATGGCATACGACTGCCGGTGGGAGGGCCCGCCGGCAAGTCCGTTCATCTCACATCCAAAAAAAGAGCCTATGGCGTATAGTCAGAGGACGAAGAGCTAATGGCTTATGGCACGAGCTTCGGTCATTCTGATTTAGAGCAATAGGCCATCAGCTATACGCTCTATCCCCCCAACGAGATACGTTTCACCGCTCACGTCTTACCTTTTACGGCTCAATGGCCCATATGCCCAGCTTCGTATAGGGCAGTGGCCCTAAGTTGTTGAGATTCAGGCCTATTATCACGGCATTGCCTTGACGAATGCCGGCCAGGCACCTTATAGTATCGTTCAACTTTCTAAGTAAATGGGTATGGAAGGACGCATGACCGCTGCGACTGAACCACGAGTTCTCCAAACGCTGGAGGGCGCTCCCTGGGATATCGAAGCCTACCGGAAGATCGGGGGCTACGAGGCCTGGAAGAAATGTCTCAAAGAGCTGAGTGCGAACGATATCGTCAATGAGCTGAAGAAAGCCGGGCTCCGTGGGCGAGGGGGTGCAGGTTTTCCCACCGGCATCAAGTGGGAAAAGGTTCTCAACCATCGGGTGAAGGAACACTATTTCGTCTGTAACGCAGGTGAACATGAGCCAGGGACGTTTAAGGACCGGTACTTGCTCAAGCATGCGCCCCACCAGCTCATCGAAGGCTGCCTCATTGGCGCCTATACGGTGCAAGCGAAGGCGGCGTTTATCTATGTGAATCATGAGTATCACGAAGAACGCGAGAATCTAAAAAAGGCATTGGCACAGGCGAAGGCGCAAGGCTTCTTGGGCAAGAATATTCTTGGGAGTGGCGTGGACCTCGATCTGCAAGTCTTTGAAGGCCACGGGAGTTACGTGGCTGGTGAGGAAACCGCAATGCTCGAATCCATGCAGGGGCGCCCGGCGATGCCGAGACAGAAGCCGCCCTTTTATCCGACGGACTTCGGGCTCTACGGGAAGCCGACGTTGGTCAACAATGTCGAAACCTTGTGCAATATTCCACGGATCCTTCTGAAAGGCGTGGCCTGGTTCACCGAGGTCGGCACAGAAAAGTGTCCTGGCACGATGATGTTCTCCCTGAGCGGCGCCGTGAATCGGCCTGGCGTATACGAGATGCCGATGGGGATTACAATTCGGGAACTTGTGGACAAGTGTGGGGGGGGAGTGCCGGGCGGGCGTAAGATCAAGGCGGTGTTCCCTGGGGGACCGGCGTTCTCGATGGTCACGGCCGATCAGCTCGATCTGACGATGGATTTCGATTCGTTGAAGAAGGCCGGCACGGGGCTTGGGTCGGCCGGCGTGATCGTGGTCGATGATGCGACCTGCATGGTGGCCTTGACGCTCAAGTTCTCCAATTTTTTCAAGGTCGAGAGTTGCGGGCAGTGCCCACCTTGTCGAATGGGAACTATCAATCTCGCCGCACTGATGACGAAGATTGAGCAGGGGGAGGGAACGGAGAAAGATCTAGAGAGTCTCCTCCAGCTCTGTGGGTTTGTGAAGGGGACCGGCTATTGTACGCTGGTGACCGGGGCCGCCGTGTTGGTGCAGAGCAGTATGAAATTGTTCCGTCACGAGTTTGAAGAACATATCCGATTGCAGCGCTGCCCCTATCAGCCGGTGGTGGCCGCCGCCACGGTGCATTGAGGGATGTCGCGATGCCACGTGTGACGTTTCTTCTTCCTGAGAGCAAGAGCGGAGAGGTCGAGGTCAATACCTCGTTGTTGGAGGCGTCGAAGCTGCTCGGGTGTCGATTGAACCACGATTGTGGTGGGAATGCTTCCTGTACCACCTGCCGGGTCGAAGTGCAGATGGGCGCCGAGAATCTGTCGGAGATCGACTTCGATGAGCAGGATCTCCTCGATCGGGAAGCCCTCAGTGAGCCCTGGCATCGCCTTGGATGCCAGGCTAAAGTGCTTGGAGACGTGGTTGTGCGGGTGCCGGAGGGCAAGTGGGTTGCTCCCACCATGCCGCAGTCGGAGTCCCAGGGTATTGAAATTCAGTAAAGAGATGTTACACTAAACCATCCCAGGCAAGTCTTCGAAAGACGGCCCGGTCACACGAGGAGGATCACGATGCTGACGATTACGGCGATTGCAGAACTGAAGATCAAGGAGTTGATGGTAGAAGAGAAGGACATTGTCGGCCTGCGCGTCTATGTCAAGGGCGGCGGGTGCCACGGGTATCAATACGGGATGGCCTTCGAGTCGAAGATGGGCGATGACGACACCGTGGTGGAAAAGGGTATCGTCAAGGTCATCATGGATTCGCAGAGCGCTCCTCTCTTGCAGGGAGCCGAAGTCGATTACGTGGACAGCCTCCAAGGGTCCGGGTTCTCGAT
>JANOOS010000458.1:0-4994 GCA_031421455.1 Nitrospira sp. | reverse complement strand
GGATGAAGCGATCAAGAAGAAATTCGCCAAGAAAGAAATGTTGCTGGCCAAGAACCTGGCAACCGTGCAAGCAGCCTATGTAATCGCCAGTGAGTGGGCCGAGAAGAATCAGTATGAGCTGCGAGTCGGCAATCCTGCCGTGGCGGCTTAACGAGAGAGAAGGAACCAGCGCGCATGTATAACGTAGCCCAAGTCATCGACGAAAAATGCGTAGCCAAAAAAGGATGCCGGCTCTGCATCATGTATTGCCCTGAGGCCAACACCCTTGATCTCAATCCGAGCAAGATGGTGGCAGAAGTGATCATCGACCGCTGTAAGGGCTGTGAACTCTGTGTGATCGTCTGCGATGCAGCCAAGCACAATGCCATTACCATGCAGGCCGTCAGCGCCACCGGAAAGCTGATGACCAATAAAGGTGAGTCTGCCGCGCTGGGGCAGGCCTACCAAGGATAACCGTTTCATGTAGCGGGTCTCCCCGCGCAAGACCCCATGGCGCCTGCGCTATGGGGTTTTTTGTTGGTGTAATTCTGGAGGAACAGATGGAAGCTGAAGATAATGTCATTGTTGAGCTCCTTCGAGAAATTTCCGGGCTGATCCACGAGTATCCCAAAGTGCTGGAACGGCGCGCAGTCGAGATCCATGCCAGCGGGAAAGACCCAGATCTCGCGCAGACCCTTATCAAGGCTGCCGACACTATGCGCGACAGTGGAAATCTTTATCTGACCTGGGCGAAGCACTACGCATCCGTCGCGGCAGGCAGGACCGATGCGACCTCGAATGAGGACGAAACCGAAGATTTCGACGTGTAACTGGATAGGCACAGGCAGGGAAGTACTGTTCCGATAGAAAAAAGTCTCCCTCCAATCGACATCTTTTGCTAGAATACGTCGCCCGACAACCTATTGTCTCATTCCCCGGTAGCTCAGTGGTAGAGCAGCCGGCTGTTAACCGGCTGGTCGCAGGTTCGACTCCTGCCCGGGGAGCCAATCTAAGGGAAAGGGGCACTTCACAGAGTGAAGTGCCCCTTTTGCTTTCTCCCACCCCTAAGAGCCTATCCGACGTTGCCGTTCGTGACGAGAGGACAGCACTGTCTGGGAGGCTCCGGCAATACATACTGCGGATACATAGAACTTTTCGGTATGATGGCTTCTATGTCATTAAACGGTCGAGAGTTTACACCGGCGGCTTTGCTCGGAAATCCGCATCTCATGACCATTCTCCCAGGCTATTGGCCCCGAGGAGAACTTCTTGCCGGAGTCCCGGTCGAGTCACGCCTTTTCACCACCGAACCACACACACAGTTACTCGGCTTCTGCCATTGGCAGCCAACCCGCACAGCATGCCAAACCGTGGTCATTGTGCACGGCCTTGAAGGCTCCAGCGAGTCTCACTATATGCACGGCATCGCTGCGAAAGCCTATCGCGCAGGATTCAATGTCATTCGGATGAATCAAAGAACGTGTGGTGGGACCGAGCACCTGACCCCGACGCTCTACAACACCGGCTTGAGTCAGGACTACCGAGCCATCGTCAAAGAGTTGGCTCGCATGGATGGTCTCAATCGCATCTGGCTTGTCGGCTATTCGATGGGAGGGAATCTCATCTTGAAAGCAGCGGGAGAAGCAGGCTCGTCAGAAGCGGCCTTGGCCGGCGCGATCGCAGTCAGTCCGAATATCGACCCTCCGATATGCGTCGAGGCCTTGGAGCAGCCCCGCAACTGGATTTACCACAGACATTTTCTCGTGGAACTCAAAGCACGACTGAAACGAAAGGCTGCGCTCTTCCCCGGCAAGTGGGATCTCAAGGATCTCGACAGTACCACCAGGATGAGTGAATTCGACCACCGCTATACGGCCCCGGACGGAGGGTTCGCCAGCGGGGCCGACTACTACAATCGCGTAGGCGCATGCCATGTCGTCGAATCCATCGCCGTCCCCACGCTCGTCATTACAGCACAAGACGATCCTTTCATTCCCTACTCTATGTTTACCGTTCCGCCGATTCAGCGCAACTCCAGGCTTCGAGTGATGGCGCCTCGCCAAGGTGGCCATTGCGGATTCTTGCAATGGGCAAGCAACGGGGAGGATCATTTCTGGGCGGAAAATCGGATTATGGATTTCTTGCAAGAAAGAACATGAGGAGAGTGCGTGCAGGCCAACCCGATCAGGCCGTTTGAAGATGGGCGCGGACTTCCTGCACGTAGGTCTTGAACGGATCCGGCATGGGAAAGGGCGCTTGACCACGCAGTTGGAAGATCGACCAATTAATCACATAGGAGGGAGAAAACCGTTCTTCCGGCTTAGGATCAGCCGATTCATCCGGAGGCCCGCAAGCCAACAGATGGCGAACGAGTTCACCCCGCCCAAATGCCCTGGTGTTGCGTGGCGGATGGTCCATCGCCAACGTAATGGCCTTGTCCGTAATGAGACGTGGAACCCGCCCTTCTTCCATCAGGCCGAAGTAGAGCCCCTTACCTTGATGAAGATTGTGATACTCCAGATCGAGGCTCTTCAGTGCCGGGTCTGCCCACGTCATTTTCTCCGCCTCGCGAAACGTGTCGAGCAGCCATAGCTTCGAGGCCCAATCGACGCGGCCCACCAGCGTCTGGTAGTCTCCGCGTAGATCCTGCAAGACCGCTTCCCATTGATCGAGCACCCAATCGGTTTCATCGTCCTGCCCACGATAGTGTTCTTCCGCCGCAGCAAGAAACACTTCCTGAATATCGATGGCAGAAATCGTCTTCCCAGATTGCAGCTGAACGATCCATTCCCGGCTCTGATCCTGCGACAGCTCCTGCATGGTTTCGACCGGTTCATTGAGGTCAAGATCGAGCGGCGCATGCCCCTCTTCGATCAGCTGAAGGACCAGTCCCGTCGTACCCAACTTCAAGGCTGTCGCCACCTCGGCCATGTTTGAATCGCCCAATAGAAGGTGAATGCGGCGGAACTGATTCGGATCGGCCAAGGGTTCATCTCTGGTATTGACGATGGCACGATTCTGCTGCACCCATTCGAAGAAATCGTTCACGATGTAGTCTGCTCGCTGAGAGATCTGAAACGGAAGGGGAGGCTCCTGCGCGTGGCGATGGTTCACTTCTCGCGGCATAAGGAGCCGGTCCATCTGAACCCAGCCCTCCTGAGGGCTCGCCGCGCCGATACGCCCGGCCCCCGTAAAAATCTGCCTGGTGACGAGGAAGGTCACAAAGGGTCCGAGCCCGCGCCTGGTAAAGGGAAAGCGCCGTGAGACGAGATAGTTCTCGTGCGATCCAAATGTCGCGTCGGTCTCATGATCCACATTGTTCTTGATCAACGAGACCGTGTCGTCCAGCCCGAGATCGTGAATCGCATCCTGCAGTAACTGATCGCCGGCACGGTCGGCTGCCACCACATCGCTGAGCGATTCGCATTCCGGCGAGGCCCATTCCAGATGTCCCATGTCGAGGTACATGCGCCCGGCGTTCGTGAGAAATCCTCCATTGCCAGGAGGTTCATCGTGTCCCCGGTGGTGCAGATCGAGGATGCCCCGACGCTGAACGTGAAAGAGATGGTCTCGAATCTTGTGCGCGAACCAGGTAGGGGAATGATCGGGCCGCTCTTGATTCACCAAGAGTCCGTATTCGGTTTCGAGTCCGAAAATACGGTTCAACATCTCAGTTCGCCACAACGGATTGAAGCGCCGCTGGCAGGAGGCGTGAAAGATCTGCTTGCTTGAGCGAGCGATACTTGGAACTTCCGGGAGCCTGGCGCTCAAGGACCGCACATTCGATTGTCCGTTCACCGGCAAGGCCCCGCACATGTTCGATCAACGCGTTACTGCTTGGGATGGCGGGGGCGGATGAGCCTGCTCCACTCGCCGCCGGCTTGGCTTCAGCCTGTTGTTCCGCCTCATCCTGTTGCTGTGCCATCGAACCGATTGCCCAGGTACGCAATGCCAGATTCAACGCCTGTTCCAACGACAGCGTAGCCTGCTGTTGCTCCTTAAGATAGGCCAGCATCTTCGCTTGGATAGCCGTGGTGGCAGCGAGAACCGCATGACCAGTGATTTCCTCAAAGGTTCCGTCGTAATTGATCGTCAACAGCGCATCCTTCTCCGGTTTCTGCCCCAACTCAGCCACCAGAATACGTACGATGAACGGCGCCTTATACACTTCCTCAAAGGCCTGCTTAATGACCGGAGCGATGCCGTACTTTATCAGTCTCGGTCCCGTCACATCAGACGGCGAGCGGTTGAAGCCTTCGACGTGTGCCATTTCGAGCAGACTAAAACGAAGCTTTTCTAAATCCGTGGGGTGCCCCATCCCGCCCAATGCCAGCCGGTCGTAGATCTCGTAGAGCTTCGGAGTACCCTTGCTCACCGTCGTCAGGAGAATACCCCCATCATAGGTCAGCGCAACGACCGGGCTCCCCTGCTTGAACTGTTCGTCCAGATACTGCCGCCGATTGCCGACCGCTTCCACCCAACGATAGGGTTCTTCATACATAGCGCACCACCTGTGACTCGTAGAGAGGTTTCAATGTCGCATCCGGCACCGTCTGCACACCGGCTCCTGAAATCAACTTAATCACGGGGTACAAACTTGCTTCTCGGTTGACACCACCAGTCGCCGAATCGAACTCCGCCGCGCTCGTAAGCAATCGTAACGCCTGCACCATCGCCTGTTCTTCCGGTAGCGTACTGAGGGGCTGTCCCCCCCACGTATTCAGATAGTGCAAGATCCCTCGTATCGTAGGGGAACCGGACCCGGATACGGCATATTCTACGGCTTCAAACTCCGCCCCCAGGATATCGTAGAAGTAAATCTTGGCCGAGCCCTGCTCCAGATCGTAGCCGGCAAACACCGGGACCACCGCGCCAGTCCCGGCCAACGCCGCCGGCACATTCTCCTTCAAGAGCTTGGAGACGGCGCGCAGCTTGCCGTCGAAACTCAGTTCCTGCAACTGCGTTCTCCGGTAGTATTTGAAGGAATGTTCCAGGACACGCACCATTTCATAGGC
>JANOOS010000457.1:0-3819 GCA_031421455.1 Nitrospira sp. | reverse complement strand
GGCGATCCGACAGCCTGCGTCTGCTGCGCGTAGATCTGAGGCAACTGGTTCGTCCCGAATTTCGAGATATAGAGGAAGACATGTTCGCGCGAGTTCACGCGTACGGCCCAGGGATGAAAATCGTTCTTATAGAATTCTTCGCACATTTGCATCGCGTCCATGCATGAGAGGGTGCTCGGATCGTTCAACGTGTAGTAATAGTCCAGAGGCAGATCGTAATCCGGTTGCTTGTGGATCGTAATGCCGAACTTCTCCGGGTTGCGCACCATCGGCGTATGGCGATAGGCCACAAAATAGAACAGCTCCACCGAGTGAATCACCGACTGGTTCTCGATGACGAACTGCCGGGTCTCCAGCGCTTCGTCGCGCGTCTCGCCTGGGAAACCATAGAACGCCATCACATGGTTCCAGATCCCCGCCTTCGCCGCCAAGTGCAAGTTTCTCTGGATCACCGTCTTCGTGGCATGCTTATCCATGAGATTCAGCACACGCTCGTTCGCTGACTCCATCCCATAATAGAGGGTGCAGCAGCCGGCCTTCGCCGCCAGGTCCCAGGTCTCCTGACCTTGCAGGGTTTCTTCAAACCGGATCAGCGTCGTCCATTTGATTCCGACGTTTTGATCGACCAGCAGCTGTGACACCTTCTTGAACAGCGCCGGCGGATAGGATTCATCGGAAAAGAGGAAATGGCGGCAGTCATACTTATCCCGCAAGAATTTGATCTGTTCGACTACTTGCGGGGCCGGCACACCGCGAAATTGGTCGAAATAGCCCTGGCCATGATCGCAGAAGGTGCAGCGACCCCAATAGCAGCCGCGCGTCGCGAGGTAAGGAATGATCAGCTCCGGCACAAAGTAGCGGCCCAGCGGCAGCCCCTCAAAATCCGGCAGGGGCAGAGCAGTCGTTTTCTCGGTATAGACTTCAGGGCTCAGGTGTACACCTGAATCATCGCGATACATCAAGTTGGGCACGGAACTGATTGCCCGCTCGCCGTTCAAGGCCTCAATGAGCCAGAGCAGCGCATGTTCTCCTTCATACAGGATGGCCGAGTCTAAGATCTCTTTGAAAAATTGCTCCTGCTTCGGCAGCTCATCCTGCAACCGCGTAATGACATTCCCCCCCACCACCACATGGATATGGGGGAACGTCTCCTTGATCATCTTGCAAAACGTCAGCCCCGCCAGCAACTGCATCTGCGTGCCGATCGAGAGGCCGACGACATCCGGTTTCTCTTTCGCCACCGCCGGCATGACCAACTGATTGCAGATATCTCGATACACATTCACCTGTTCATCATTCAAACAGGCAAAGACTTCTTTCGAGACACCAGGACGATAGCCCAAATTGCTTTCCATCGGATAAAACACGATCGACGCAGGATAGTAGGCAGTGGAAATGTATTGCATCGCCTCGCGAAAGCAATTCAGCGCGCCTTCAAGCGTGTCAGCCTGGTAGAAACGCTCGCCGCGTACGATCAGCTTGGCATCTTCCGCCCGGTCTGCCAGATCGAACACATCCACTTCATAGGCCTGCTCCACCGCGGCTTTCTGATCCGTTTCCTGCTCCGTCAGAGTTCCGGCCTTTTCTTTCTCTTGAAGTCGCTTGAGCTGCATGCCTAACCGGGCCTTCACCCAAATCAAGAACTCCATCGTAAAGAAATGGTCGTACATTTCGATGTTGATATCCCGCTGCACGACATGATGCCCTGCCTCGCGCAACACGGCCGTCAACGAAGGCAAGGCCAGATAGGGCGCCGTCGGCACCCACTCAGGCGGAAAGAGCAACATCACCTTGTTGGTCTTCCGTGCTCCTTCTACAGGAGACAGCGCATTAATCTGAATCAGCTCACTCATCGTCGTCTCTTATCCCTCTATCCCTCTTTACCCCGATATCCTCGCTATCTCTTTACCCCAGTATCCCCACTATCCCATTACCCCTACTCACCCCTTACGCCTCACCCCTAACCCCTTACCGCATCGCTCACATTTTCCCTGCCAGCGATGGGGGCTGGCTGACAATCTTTGCCGCACTAAACTGTAAATCAGACAACTTTTGGAGGCCGAACCGCGCGATGTAGAGGAAGATGTATTCTCGGATGAAGAGACGTAGGTCCCAGCCTGGGTTGTGCTTTCGCTCGAACTCTTCGAACACCCGCTCCGCCTCTTCGATACTCATGCCACTCTTGACCGTGTAGTAGTAGTCGAGGGCCAGATCCCAGTCGGGATTCTTGTAGGCCGTTACGCCCCACTTATCCGGATCCTTCGCCACCGGGTTATGCCGACTGAGATCGAATGTGCCGAAGCCCAGCGAATGGACATGGTCTTTGTTCGCTTCGAGAAATTCCACCGAGGACCAGGCTTCCTCTCTGGTTTCACCAGGAAAGCCAAAAAAGCCCATGCAGTGGTTCCAGATGCCGACGTCAGCCGACATCTGTAAATGCTTCGTGATGACCTCCGTCGTCGTGGCCTTGTCCATTAGCTTCAGCACCCGCTCGTTCCCCGACTCGTAGCCGAAGTGGAGATAGCGGCAGCCCGAGTCCTTCGCATCCTGCCACACGGATTCTTCCAGCAAGCTTTTCTCAAATCGCATGTGCGTCGTCCAGGTGATATCCATCTTGCTGTCAATCAACCCACGCGACAGTTTGCGGAACAGGGCCGGGGGGTACGACTCGTCGGTGAAGTGGAAATGCTTGGCCCCGTATTTATCGCGCAGATATGTGATCTCGCCAAGAATGTCCTGGATCTTCTTCGTCCGGTAGCCAGCCGTATAGCCCTCGCCATGGTCGCAAAACTCACAGCGACCCCAGTAGCAGCCTCTCGTCGCCAGATAAGGGAGAATTTTCGTTGGCACGAAGTATTTATGGAGCGGCAGCCCGTCGAAGTCCGGCGGCGGCAGGGTCGCCATGTCTTCCGCATAGCTCGTCGGCGAGGTATGGACCCCGGTTTCGTCCTTATATATGGTATTGGGCACGTCAGCCAGACTCCGCTTTGCCCCCACCGCCGCCACCAGCTGCACAAAAGCCGTCTCTCCTTCATAGGCTACGGCACTGTCGAAATACTGGAACAATGGGGATTGGGGCAGCACATCCCGCAGTCGTGTCACCGTATTGCCGCCGATCGTGACGTGAATATGGGGGAAGTGCTGCTTGATCAGGGCGCAGAAGGTCATGGAGGAGAACATCTGCTGCTGCAAGACGATCGAGATGCCGATCACATCCGGCTGTTCCTGCTCGATCACCGGCTTCACCAGATGGTCGAACACGTCGCGGTAGACGTTCACCTGGGTGTCGTTCACCGCGTCCATCACCTCGGAAGAGACGAATACCTTGTACGACAGATCCGTTTCCATCGGCGGCATACAGATACGAGCTGGAAAATAGACCATCGAGATCGCAGACGTAACCTCACGAAATACATTGATGGCCCACTCTAACTGATCAATTTCGTAGAAGACTTCTCCACGAATGATCGCCTTCGCTTTCTCCGCCTTCTTGATTAACTCATCAATCCGTTGTCTGGTCAGATCACAGAGAGCCAGTTGCAGATCCATCTCCTCGGCACTCAGATCGCGCTTCCTCGATAGCTTGCGGAGCCGGTCGAGCTGCTGCGGCACCCGGCGCAGGACTTTCTTCAGGAAGTCCTCGCTGAAGTACCAGTCGTACATTTCGAGGTTGATGTCTTTTTGGATGACGGTATGGCCGGCCTGACGGAGGACGGCGGTGAGGGAGGGAAGGCTCAAATAGGGCTCGGAAGGGAACCAATCCGGCGGGTAGATGAGCAGAACCTTCATCTTCCGGCCGCTGGTGGCTTCGGAGGCTTC
>JANOOS010000456.1:0-6840 GCA_031421455.1 Nitrospira sp. | reverse complement strand
GTGATGGCGTCGGACGCGTTCTTCCCGTTCAGGGATGGATTGGATGCGGCCATTCAAGCTGGCATCACCACGGTCATTCAGCCGGGCGGTTCGATTCGCGATGCCGAAATTATCAAAGCTGCAGATGAACAGGGGGTGGCGATGATCTTGACGGGCATGCGCCACTTCCGCCACTAACGGATGGTGATGAGTGAACAGTGATACGTGATGAGTCTATCCAAGACGTAGAGAAAGTCTTCCCAGCAGTCTTGTTCTACGCTTTTTTCACCTCCCACCCCTTACCCCTTACCCCTTACCCCTCACGAGTGGATTGAGATGAAAATTCTTGTCGTCGGCAGTGGGGGACGCGAGCACGCCATGGTGTGGAAGCTCGCGCAAAGTCCCCGTATGCCGACGCTCTACTGCGCGCCTGGCAATGCGGGGATCGAATCGCTGGCGACCTGCGTCCCGATCAAAGCCGATGACATTGTCGGACTTAAAGCGTTTGTGCAGTCTGAGAAGATTGACCTGACAGTCGTGGGACCGGAAGCCCCGCTTGCATTGGGTATCGTCGACGAGTTTCGCAAGGCGAAGCTCAAAATATTTGGACCAACGAAGGGGGCTGCGCGTATCGAAGCCAGCAAAGTCTTCTCCAAAGAGATCATGGTCAGCGCAAAGATTCTCACGGCGCAAGCGCAAAGTTTCGACCGATTGGCCTCGGCGTTGGCCTATCTCGATCATCATGAGCTTCCTGTCGTGATAAAAGCCGACGGACTCGCACAGGGAAAGGGTGTCGTAGTCGCGACAACGCGTGAGGAGGCGAAACAGGCCGTCCGCGATTCGATGGAACATGCGGTATTCGGTCAGGCCGGTCAGCGCGTATTGATTGAACAGTTTTTAGACGGCGAGGAACTGACGGTCATGGCGTTCACGGATGGCCGGACGGTGGTGCCGATGCTGCCGGCGCAAGATCACAAACGAGTCGGGAATGGCGATACAGGGCTCAATACCGGGGGCATGGGTGCCTATTGTCCTGCGCCGCTTGGCACCACGGCGCTGCGGGAGCAGGTCACCAGGCAGGTTCTCTATCCAGCTGTCGAAACCTTGTCACGTATGGGTTGTCCGTTTCAGGGTGTCCTCTATGCCGGCCTTATGGTTGTGCAGGGAATGCCATATGTCTTGGAATTCAACGCCCGCATGGGAGACCCGGAAACGCAGGTTGTACTCCCGCTACTCAAGACCGATTTCCTTGAAGTGATCGAAGCGATAATCGAACATCGCCTCGACCAAATTACTGTTGACTGGCATAATGAAACCGCAGTGTGTGTCGTCATGGCGTCGGGAGGCTATCCTGGTAGCTATCAGACTGATCGCGTGATTCACGGATTGCCGACCGAGACCGATGCAACGACCATGGTGTTTCATGCAGGGACAAGACGAATAGGCGCGAATGTGGTTACGGCCGGAGGCCGGGTACTGGGAATCACGGGACGTGGAACAACCCTGGCTTCTGCGCAAATGGAAGCCTATCGCGCGACTAAGTCGATTACATTTGAAGGTGCCCACTATCGGAGGGACATTGCACATCGTGCATTTTCAAGCCACGCGTAGCGCAATGGGGACGCAAGGCGTAAGGGGTAAGGGGTGAGGGGGTCGAGCGGGATTCGCCTAACGCCTCACGTTTCACGCCTCACGATAAAGCCCCGTGCCTCTCGCCAAAACATTGTCCTTCAAGCGAGATTTTGCTATGGCATCGATCGAGCCTTATGGTGCTTCCACCGTTCCTGTGCTTGCTGAGCTGGTGCGTCGCGTACTTGGAGCAAGTGGGCTCATCGCTCTGCCGACGGAGAGTTTCTACGGACTTGCCGCGGCTCCGTTCGACGAGCAGGCGCTCGCTAGATTGTGGCAGGTCAAGGGTCGGTCTGAGGGAAAACCGATTCTCGTGCTGATCGGAGACGAGTCTCAGTTGGGACCGCTGATTCGAAGCATTCCCCATGCAGCACGCCTACTGATGAAGGCGTTCTGGCCAGGACCTCTTACCATTGTTTTCCCTGCAGCGGTTGGCCTCTCCGATGCAGTGACGGCTGGGACCAGCTCTGTCGGCGTTCGTTTTAGCCCCTGGGAACCGCTGGCCAATCTGTTGCGTCTGGTCGGGCCGATGACCGGTACCAGTGCGAATCGTGAAGGTCAACCGCCGCCTAGGACAGCTAAAGAAGTCCAAGACAGTCTAGGAGACGTGCTGGATCTAATCGTCGATGCTGGTCCAACTCCTGGCGGGCGACCGTCCACAGTCATCGACGTACGGGGACCGATCCGAATCGTTCGCGAGGGAGCGATCGAACGAGATGTCATCGAGGCACAGTTGGCCGCTCATGGCTTGCGTCTCGATGACGCCGATAGGTAATGATGTCAATTGTATCGTTCACATTGAAAGGAGAATGCCGATGACTCGAACAGTGATGGTGCGGAACCTTGTTGCGGTGGCCGCCATAACGTTGGTCTCAGTGGGTCTGTCCGGGTGCGATTACTGGCCCCCGGCACTCCAAACACAAATCGAACAACTCCGCTCTGAGCTGCAGAGCATGGCAGCGGAAAAAGCGCAGTTGCAGAATCAATATGCTTCCTTTGCAAAGGTGAAGGACGATTTGCAGGCGCAAGTGGATGATCTCTCGCGATCGAATCGTGATAAATCGACCATGATCAACAGTTTGCAGAATAGTTTGACGGCGGCACAGGAGCGATTGGCGAAGTCGGGAAAAGCTGCAACGCCGAAACTTGCAACGGCGAAAGCCGGCACGGCGAAACCGTCCGCTAAGGTCAAGCAGAAGGCTCCGACCAAGAAAAAAGCATCGGCTAAAACCGCCGGCGCACGCTAGCGCGGTTCGTCTCTACCGGCTATTTCGTGGTGGGAGACGCTGGCGTGCTGGCCGCTGTGCTTGAGCTTGTGCTCGATGGGGTGCTTGCCGGCGCTGGTGCGGGGGCAGACGCTGGAGCGGAGGGAACCGCAGACGTCGCCTGATCGGGTGTGGGTGATGCCGGCTCTTTCTTCTCCCCGGTCGTGGCTGTCGGTGCTTCACTACCTGCAGATGGCTTCATCTTATCGGAGTAGTCCGTAACGTACCACCCGCTGCCTTTGAACATGATCGCAGGCGATGAAATAAGCCGCTGGACGTGCTTCCCGCATCGCGGGCAGGCGGTGAGTGGATCGTCCTTCATGCTTTGTTTGATTTCAAATTTATCTGCACAGCTTTCACACTGGTACTCATAAATAGGCACGTTTCAATTCCTCCAACTAGTCCGGAATCTGGTTCATTTGGTTTGTTTTGTTTATTTGGTTGATTTGGTTCATCTGGTTAGTTTCATTCAACCAAACAAACGAGACAAACCAAATCAACCAAATAACGGTCTTCTTCTGCTAGGTCAGCTGCTTGAACGCTGCATCGAGGCGATCCATTCCACGGACAATCGTCTCCATGCTGGTCGCGTACGACAGTCGAATATGTTGAGTGCTCCCAAACGGTTCACCGGGAACGACGGCGATCTTGAATTCCTGCAACAGGTAGTTCGCGAGATCGGTCGGAGTTGCAATTTTTCCCTTTGGGCTTTGTCGTCCGAGCAACCCACTCACGTTGGGAAACGCATAAAATGCTCCAGTAGGCATTCGGCAATGAACACCTGGCATCGCGTTCAAGCGTTCGACCATGACGCGCCGCCGCCGATCGAACTCTGTCACCATTATTTTCGTAAAGACACCGCCTTCGCGCAAGGCTACGACGGCAGCCTTTTGCGAAATGGAACAGGGGTTGGACGTACTTTGGCTCTGAATGTTCGCCATGGCGGTCAAGAGGTCTTTGGGGCCGGCCGCGTAACCGATCCGCCAGCCGGTCATCGCATAGGCTTTAGAGACACCGTTAATGATCACGGTATGGGCGGCGACCTCCGGTCCTAACGAGGCAATACTCGTGTGTGTGGCGCCATCGTAAAGGATTTGTTCATAAATCTCGTCTGAGATCAGAAGGAGATCCCGACTGAGGGCCAACTCTGCAAGATGTTCGAGCGTCGCCCGATTATAGGTGGCTCCAGTTGGATTGCCCGGGCTATTGAGGATAATGGCTTTGGTGCGTGGACTGATGAGCCGTTCCAATTCATGAGTATCGATAGCGTATCCATCTTCTTCACGGGTCTGCAGGAAAACCGGCGTGGCGTCATTCAGGAGCGTTTGGTCGGCATAGGAAACCCAATAGGGAACGGGAATGATAACTTCGTCGCCTGCTTCAAGAAGCGCTTCGGCAAGGTTGTAGAGCGAATGTTTGGCTCCGCATGAAACCAGCACTTGGGATTTTTCGTACCGAAGTCCCTGCTCCACTTGCAGTTTGTCGATGATGGCTTGGCGTAATTCATCGATGCCTGATGAAGGCGTGTACTTGGTGAAACCCGCACGAATGGCAGCCTCTGCTGCAGCTTTGACCGGTTCGGGTGTATCGAAATCCGGTTCTCCTGACGAGAAGTCGGCGACGTCGATCCCGCGTGCGGCCATCGCTTTTGCAGTGGCGGCCATGGCCAAGGTGGGGGAGGGGGCGATTCGTCCAGCTCGTGCAGCCAGCTTCATGTTTTCAAACTCCTGATCCGTTCTTGCAGTTGCCGCGCGACTTCAGGATGCAGAAATTCCGTAAGCGCGCCTCCGTGGGTGGCCACGTCTTTAATGATCGTTGAGGATAAATAGGAATATTCTTCGCTGGGCATCAGGAACACGGTCTCAACCTGTTTGGCGATTTTGCGATTGATGAGGGCCATCTGAAACTCATGTTCGAAATCCGAGATCGCCCGTAGGCCACGGATAATCGCATGGGCGCCGTATCGTTGAACGTAGTCCACGAGTAACCCGTCGAAGTGGGTCACTTCGACCTGTTTCATCTCTTTCATCACGATCCGGAGCTGCTCCAGCCGTTCAGTCAGGGTAAAGAGCGGATGCTTGGATGGATTGGGTGCGACGGCGACAACCACTTTATCGAACACGCGCAAGCTTCGGGTGATGATGTCAGTGTGTCCATGAGTAATGGGATCGAAGGTTCCTGGATAGATGCCAACTTTCATGATGCGGTGGATTCAGAGGTGGACACACCATAGAGATAGAGCGCCGTATCGCCATACTCGTATCGCCGCACAAGCGCGGCAGGGCCGATCGATGCGGGCAATTCGGCATGAGCGTCTTGTTCGATAATCACAGTGGCATGCTCCGATAACAGCCCTGGCCTCCAAGCATGAATCATGATTTCTAACTCATCCAGATCGGCATAGGGCGGATCCGCAAACAGTATGTCGTACGGTCCGCCCCACCATTCTTTGCGATCGAGGAAGGCGGCAGTCTGTTCTGTCCAAACCTGAGCTTGATCGAGTAAATGACAGGTCTGGAGGTTTTTTTGTAACAGCGCCACGACCTTGGGATCTGACTCGACAAAGGTGACGGCTGAGGCTCCGCGACTCAAGGCTTCGATCCCGACGGCTCCCGTACCTGCATACAAATCAAGAAAGCGACTTCCTGTTATCTGGGTTCCAAGAATTGAAAAAAGAGCCCCGCGCACCTTATCGGATGTGGGACGCAGTGCATTCCCTTCCGGCCCTCTCAAGCGGCGGCCCCGGTGGGATCCGGCAATAACACGCATAGATTTAAGGAACTACTCAGGCCTTCAGGCTGAAGGGTATACATGATCTCGCAAGCCACGAATGCGGGGGTAGGGGATACAGGGATAGTCGGGCTAGCCTCTTACCCCTCTACCCCGTTGCCCCTTTATCTCTTTATCTCTTCAAATAGAGATGAATCCTCGTTGCGCAAGAAGCCCAGCCCTAAGAAAGCCTTCAGCCTGACTACCTGAGTAGTTAAGATTTAAGCCGAGCGCCGTTTCAGGGCTTGTGACTCTAACATAGCGTTTTTGAAAGGGTCAAGGAGAGTGCTGCCGAAGCGAAATCTAGAGCCTTTTAATGCAGATGGCGTAGGGCAAAGAAGAGACTAGAAAGATTGGGCAATAAGAATGGAAGTATTTTGACGACCTTGGAGCCTGTGGCCTATAATGTGCCTGACGATATGACAACCTAAGAGTAGGGGTGGCAGGGTATTGCGATAGAATTGTCGGCCTTCCGTGGCGATCGAAATGGCCGACTCGTCTAGACAGGAACTACAATGATTTATGCTAGCGAGTCGCCACTTCCTGGGGCTTACGAGCGGCCAAGCTCTTTCGCCGGTTATTTGAAATGGTGCGATCGATGATTGCGCCGCAGTTGATACATTTCCATGCATAGAAAATTAAGAAGAAGTCGGAGAACCGCTCGAGCATCATGAGGCCTTTACACTTCGGACATTCCATCGAATCCTCCCAGGGTTGCGGTGAGTTGCTGGAGGCGTTCCAAAGCAAGTACTGCACCAATAGATCGCTATACGTAATTTCAACAGTTTAGAGGTACGTATTTGTTTGGAATAGGCAACTAAGGGGGCTATCGCTAGTACAAAAACGTTCAGAGTGTCATTTATTTGTCCTGGGAGGGTAAATGGCCGGTAATAAAGGAGGGCAAGGCATTTCGCACTGGCCTGAAACTGAACGGCCGCGTGAACGACTGCTGACACAGGGCCCTCAAGCACTTACCAATGCCCAACTCCTGGCGATCCTCCTTCGAGTCGGCCGCCAAGGGTCTTCTGCTGTGCAAGTCGGAATGGAGATCCTGGACCGGCTTGGAGATATCGCCGGACTTGCACAATGCGGAATCGAAGAACTCTGTGCGATCCCAGGTGTAGGGGAGGCCAAAGCGGCACAACTGAAGGCTGCCCTTGAATTGGGGAAACGCGCCCTTGCTGCTCCGCTGACCAAA
>JANOOS010000455.1:0-5323 GCA_031421455.1 Nitrospira sp. | reverse complement strand
CCCTCCCCGGCGCAGCAAGGCCCGGATTCGAGCCAGGAGCTCGACGAACGCGAACGGCTTCGGCAGAAATTGGTCCGCGCCTGTATCGAAACCGGACACCTTGGCTTCCAGGGTATTGCTCGCGGTCAACAGTAATACCGGAGTCGTGTTTCCCGTGGCCCGGACGCGGCGGCAGAGCGTGAGGCCATCGAGCTTAGGCAACATGATGTCGAGGATCAAAAGATCGTAAGGATTAGCCAAGGCCAAGGCCAGCCCTTCTTCGCCATCGGCTGCGAAGTCCACGGCATACTGTTCTTCCTTCAACCCTTTGCGGATGAACTGCGCGAGGTTCAGGTCGTCTTCAACCAACAGTATCCGCATGGGTTATGCTGCTCCTCACTCCTGAGCGGCCCTCATGGACAACCGTCAGGCATCGACTAAGTGGCCCTGTAAACTAAAACACCTGAGTATGTAGGCTAAGGGATGTTGCAGTGGGTTGAACCCATCGATAGCGATGCGTTACTCTTTTTCCATTCGCTGTTTCAATCGTTGAAGACGCTTCTCGGTGGACTGTTTAATGAAAGCCATGTTTTCTCCGAGATGTTGCTCAGCGTTGATTTTCCCTTCCTCACGCCGCTTCAGCTGGTCCAGTCCAAATTGCGAGATCGTGGGGCCATCTTCCTGGTTCAGCGACTTCCAGATCTCCGCACATTTGGTCTGTATAACAATGGGGTACTTGTCGCAGGGAGGATCGGCTGCCCATGCGGTGCTCCAGCTTATTCCCAGGAGGATGAATGCCAAGGCCAATGCAGTCATTGTGGGTCTACTCGCGGCATAAAGGATCCTCTTAATTTTGTCTCACGATAACACAACTCAATTTGTCTTGCAGACGATCGACGCGTACGAACGGTCGGCCAAGGAGTGCGTCGCACGCTGGAACCGGCGACGGCATCGCCGGCCACCGTTGTTGGCCGAATGGCTCCAGTGCTTTTCTACCGGTGCGCGCCTGTTGGATCTCGGCTGTGGAGGAGGCAAGGATGCAGGCGATCTCGACCGGCGGGGGTATCGTGTCGTGGGCTTGGATCGGACAAGTGCGTTGCTCTTAGCGGGGCGACGCCGATATCCTTCATTGCCGCTGGTCCGTGCCGACCTCCGCGACCTTCCCTTTCAGGCGATGTCGTTCGATGGCCTCTGGGCCGCCGCCTCTTTGATGCATCTTCCAAAACCGGAGGCGCGCCGCATCTTGGCCGATCTGTGCAGGCTTGTTCGTCCTGGTGGCCTCTTTGCCGCGACCGTGACCTATGGTGTGAAGAGCCGCCTTGTGACTGACGGATGGGTCCCAGGGCGCTATTTCGCTCGCTGGAAAAAAGACGAACTCGCCCGCGCGGTTCGCGGAGCAGGGTGGGCAATCCTTGAGTTAAAAGTGGTCACCAACCGGGAGCGCAAGGGGCGGTGGATTAACCTGATCGCCAGACGAAGAGGGTAGCAGTCACAGGTCGCGGCGCCTTCCTCCTCCCTGTCTTATTGCAGTGAGAAGATATAGGCAGCGCCGCTGTCCGGGGCGTTGTTGTCCGTCGGGTTGCCATCGGCACTAGCTTCGCCAAACGCCCCCACAGCCAGGGTGCCGCCGGAGAGCGCGATGCTGCTGCCGAACAGATCAAAGCTTCCGGGATTGGAGGCCTTCACATAGGCCTGCTGGCTCCATTCGCTGCCCGTGCGCGTAAAGACATAGGCGGCGCCACTGTCCGTGGCGCTGTTGTTCGTCGGGTTGCCATTAGCACTAGCTTCGCCAAACGCCCCCACGGCCAGGGTGTCGCCGACAAGTGCGATGCTGCTGCCGAACAGGTCACCAGCCCCGGCATTAGAGGCCTTCACATAGGCCTGCTGGACCCAGGTTTCGTTCGTGCGCGTGAAGACATAAACGGCACCACTCTCTGGGGCACTGTTGTTCCCTTGATTGCCATTAATTCCGGTCGCATTACTGGCTTCGAAAATCGCCCCCACAGCCAGGGTGTCGTCAGCGAGTGCGACGCTGTACCCGAACCAATCTACGCCCCCGGTATTGGAGGCCTTCACATAGGCCTGCTGAGTCCAGTCGCTGCCCGTGCGCGTAAAGACATAGACGGCGCCACTCTCTGGGGCGAGGTTGTTCCCTTGACCGCCATCAATTCCAGTCGCATCACTGGACTCGCCAGTTGCCCCCACGGCCAGGGTGTCTCCCGCGAGTGCGACACTTTCCCCGAACCCATCATTGGTTTCGGTATTGGAGGCTTTCACATAGGCCTGCTGGCTCCAGTCGGTGCCCGTGCGTGTGAAGACATAGACCGCGCCGCTATTCGGGGCGTTGTTGTTCACTTCAGAGTTATTGATTCCGGTCGCATTACTGGCCTCGCCAGGCGCCCCCACGACCAGGGTATCGCCGGCGAGCGCGACGCTGACGCCGAACCCGTCATAGGCATCGGTATTGGAGGCCTTCAGATAAGCCTGCTGGCTCCAGTTGCTGCCCGTGCGGGTGAAGACATAGACCGCGCCGCTGTCCACAGCGCTGTTGTCCGTCTGGTTGCCATCGGCACTGGCCTCGCCAGGCGCTCCCACGACCAGGGTGTCGCCGGCGAGTGCAAGGCTGTACCCAAATCCGTCATTGGCATCAGTATTGGAGGCCTTGAGATAGCCCTGCTGTACGAGCTGGGCCACAATTTGCTGAGCGGTCTGAGGAGAATCGTTTCCGCCCCCGCATGAATTTATGGTGAGGCTTAGTGCGGCCAGAGACAGCAGACACAAGGTCTTACGCCACGTCCCTCTGTTGGTAGGACTGTGAGTCGGTATGGTCGTCTTCGCCGATGCGAGCATCTCCACGGTCAGTTCCTTAATGTGAGGAATGGAGGTGCCACTGCAAGCAGGACGAGCACTCCTTGGGGCTATCCATCCAAAAGAGATCGTAGTGTAAATTCTGTAGACTATCCCACACAATCCCTCGTTGGAGGGGTGATGTTACAGGCAGATTTCCTGCGCGTAACATTTGATGGTCGGCATGTCAGATCAAGATGGGTCAGGGATGGGAAGTTGCAGGCAGTGCTGCGAGGGAAAGAAGGGACAAGCGCATCGGTGCGAAGCCGGCGGTGTGACTGAACTTGTGGTTGTCGATTACAAACCGGCGGTCTGGTGAAAATTGTGAATGGTAATCTGGGCTAGGGGGGACTTCGACGACTTACAAGTTTGGCACAAAGAAAATATCTTGCAGGGTGCTCAAAAAGTTCGTCCAGCAAGGCCGCAGGCGAGTCGAAACCGGAGGCGTACCCTCAGGGGTACGTTGAGGATTTCGATGAGCTGAGAACGAAGCTGGAGGACTTTTTCAGCACCCTGCTATAACTTCATCGCCTCGGTTACGTCATGTAACGTCGCTTTGGCGACCTTGCCGGCCCGGTTGCTGCCCTCTGTCAGGATATCGTTCAGGTATGCGGGATCTTTGCTCAGGCGCCCGCGCGCATCCCACACCGGTGTCATGCGTTCAACAATTCGGTCGGCGACGAGCTTTTTGCAATCGATGCAGCCGATTGTGGCGGTTCGACAATCCTTATTGATCTGCTCCTGCACTGCTTGCGGCGAATAGATTTTGTGAAAATCATAGACCGGACAGATGTCGGGATTGCCCGGATCGTTTCGGCGCACGCGTGCCGGATCGGTCACCATGGTTTTGAGCTTCTGGCGAACGACCGGTTCGGCGTCCGAGAGATTGATGGTGTTGCCGTAGCTTTTGCTCATTTTCCTGCCATCGGTGCCCATCACTTTGGGAAATTTCGTCAGATGTTCTTTGGGCTCAGGGAAGACCTGTGTCTTGTAGAGATCGTTGAATCGTCGGGCCAGTTCCCTGGTGAGTTCGAGGTGGGGGAGCTGGTCTTTCCCCACCGGCACGAAATCGGGTTTGTATAACAAGATATCAGCCGCCTGCAGAACCGGGTAGCCGAGAAAGCCGTAGGTGCTGAGGTCTTTCTCTTTGATTTCTTCCTGCTTTTCTTTGTACGTCGGATTGCGCTCCAGCCATGAAATGGGCGTCATCATCGAGAGCAATAGATGCAAGACCGCATGTTCCGGGATGCGGGACTGGATGAACACCGTGGACCGTTCCGGATCGATGCCGGCAGCGAGCCAATCGATGAGCAATTCACGGGAGAACTCACGGATACGGCTGGTATCGGCATAGTTGGTTGAGAGGGCATGCCAATCAGCGACGAAGAAGTAGCATTCATACTGATCCTGGAGGGATTTCCAGTTTTCCAATGCTCCTAGATGGTTGCCGAGATGCATCAGTCCGCTTGGCTGCATGCCGCTGAGGACTCGTTTCCTGGGTATGGTCATGGTGTGTTATCTGCTCCAAGACCGATGGCGGTGGAGAGAATTGAATTTGTAAGACTGTGAGTCAAGGTGCCCGTGATGGTATGGATCACATGGATCTGCGGGTCCAATATGATCAGCCCCATCAGGATAAACATGCCGTAGGGTTCCACGCGTCGGAGCGCCATTGCCGCGGTATCGGGGAGGAGGCTTGTGAGTATTCTCCCGCCATCCAAGGGAGGGAGCGGCAGCAGATTGAACAGCATCAAGAGTACATTAATCAAGACGGAGTAGCGCAACATCACGGCGATCGGCCGGAGAAACATTTGGCGCCACGTGTCCGGGGACAAACTCTCGCCCGATTTGGACCAGTAGTCACCGATCATGGAATCGATCGACAGGAGGAGTGCCAAGAGGAGGGCGCTGCCGACGGCCAGCACGAGATTCATGGCCGGCCCTGCCGCCGCGACGAGCGCCATGTCTCGACGTGGTTGGTGCATAAGGCGCGGGTCGACCGGGACCGGTTTGGCCCAGCCAAGCAAGAATCCTCCCGGCATCAGCAGACACAGGAGCGGCAGGATCACGGTTCCGAAGGGATCGATGTGCGCGAGCGGGTTCATGGTAAGCCGGCCTTGGAGTTTGGCGGTTGGATCGCCGCACCGATTGGCGACCCAGCCATGGGCATATTCGTGCAATACCATGGCGAAGAGGAGCGGGAGCGCCATATAGGAAATCGTGTGGAGGATTTGCGGTAAGGAGTTCATGCGGGTTAGTTCACCTGTTGAAATTTGCCCCGTTTGATTTGTATGAGGAAGAGCGGACGATTTAATGTTCCGTCCGGTCCAAACGCTGCCGGTCCCGCAAGGGAAGAGAGATCCGGCTGTGTCAGCAGCTGGTCGTGGACGGATTCGCCGGAGGAGGCGCCTTGTCGAACCGCGTCGAGCACCAATTTCGCGGCATCGTAACCCTGGATCGCAAAGAGTGTCGGGTTGGTTTGGAAACGTTTTTTATA